>JAZSOI010000023.1:0-40596 GCA_045536835.1 Christensenellaceae bacterium | reverse complement strand
GCGAAAGCAGTTATATAACCATTGCGGTGACGATAGCGTCGAGGATCCACCTGTTCTCATTCCGAACACAGAAGTTAAGCTCGATTGCGCTGAAAGTACTTGGCTGGACACGGCCTGGGAGGATAGGGAGTTGCCGCATTTCATATTCCTCGTTAGCTCAGCGGTAGAGCATCCGGCTGTTAACCGGAGGGTCGTAAGTCCGAATCTTACACGGGGAGCCAAAAAAGAGAAGTACCTAATGGTGCTTCTCTTTTTTGTTTTATTTCCCTAAGTAAGATTTGGACTTGTTCGGCGCTTGCGTCAACCGAGAGGGCCCCTTTAGGGGTTTCGGTTGTATCTTACACGGGGAGCAAAAAAAACGATTACAAAATTGTTCTTGTTTTATGTCAAATTCGCAAGAATTTGATTATAATTCGAGCGAAAGCGAGTTATCATGTTGCGATAGCAATTATTATTTTCGTGCAAGCAAATTTGAATTATAACTCACTAACGTTCGCATTATAGTTCGCTATGCTCACATTATAGATACTTAACTGCGTTAATGCGATGAATTTTTTTAATATTTTTATTTATATCGTTTATAACTTATAACGATATTTTTATAATACTTCTTACAATCTTCGAGATTCCACTCACACCATTTACAAACTAGCGTTCCTTCAGGAATTATAGCACCACAACAAACACAACGATTAACATCCATTTTATAATCTCCATATTAGCATTAAGCATATTAAGAACGAAGTTATGAACACAACCGCTTAGAGCGTCCAAAATACTTTTAAATTTTGATTTTTATCATAATTTTTCAATAAGCACATTCACTGTATATTTTCTCTAAGCGTAATCATATTTATGTCTTTTCATTTAATGCTTTTATATTTTTTATTTTTTATTAATGCTCAGTATAGCAAAAACCAATATTCCAACACTTGTACCAACAAACAAACCAATTAAAAATCCAATCATTTTGAATCTACCTCTTGCCTTTTCATAAGATTGTTATATATGTAAGATATTACATATACGTATAAAATACCATAAGACATATCTTACAGTCAAGTATTTTTGTAAAAAATGTCTTACAATATTTTTATGAAGAATAAATTTGCAGAAAGATTAACAGAAGTGTTAAACGAAAAAGAAATATCAAAACGCGAATGCGCAAGGATTTGTGAAGTTAGTGCGCAAAGTATATCTGACTGGACAACTGGTAAAATTCAACCAACCGCTGAAATGATATATATCATTTGCACGAAATTAAATGAAAGTGCAGATTATTTATTGGGACTTGAAAACGAATCTGGTAATAAAATTTACAATAATACTGGAATACACAAGGGGGTACGTTAATTTTAAATGGGCATAAGAAATCCCATTGAAGAATGCGATAGCATAATTTGAATGTGTCAAGTTTAATAAATATTCACCACTTGACTAGTGGATATTTATTAACAGTATCTACTAACTAAAACAACGTATTTTTTAAATTAAAAAATATTTATTAAGTAGTTATTGAAACAATTGATTAATTTATTTAGAGTATAATAAATTTAAGTAGAACGGCTTTATGCCAATTGCGAGAACTAACGATTCTTGTGGGGTTCTACTTTTTTATTGCAATTTTTTGTATGAGATTTTGCTAACTAGAAAGTTTGGATTAAATAGGGACTAAAATACAATGAACTTGATTTTTAGTTTATCTGTTTTCACCGCTTAACTTTTAACTAAAAATAACCTAAATATCTTTACAAAAATAGGAATAAGTTGTATACTAAAACTGCAATAAAAATAATATTCTATTAAGGAGTAATTAAATATGAAAGTTATTATTAAAGACAACTATGATGCAATGAGTACTTGGGCTGCTGAACATATCGCAAACGCTATCAACAGCCATAAAGAAGACCGCCCATTCGTGCTTGGTCTTCCCACCGGTTCTTCTCCGCTCGGCGTTTATAAAAAGTTAGCAGAAATGAATAAAGCAGGTAAGGTTACGTTTAAAAACGTTGTAACTTTCAATATGGACGAATACGTTGGGCTTCCCAGAGAACACGACCAAAGTTATTGGTACTTTATGCACGACAACTTCTTTAACCATATCGATATCCCCGCTGAAAACGTTAATATCTTAAACGGTATGGCGGAAGATCTTGAAGCAGAATGCAAGCGTTATGAAGATAAAATCGCCTCATACGGCGGTATTGACTTGTTCTTAGGCGGTAGTGGTGTTGACGGTCACATTGCGTTCAACGAACCGTTCACTTCGTTAACTTCAAGAACTGGCGTTCGCGCACTCACAGAAGATACGTTAATCGTAAACTCTCGTTTCTTCGATAACGACCCCAACAAAGTTCCCAAAACTGCACTCTCAGTTGGCGTTGGTACGGTTTGTGACAGTAAGCAAGTTTTACTACTCATCAGCGGTCACAACAAGGCAAGAGCGCTCCGTCATTGCGTTGAAGGTGGCGTTGACCACGCTTGGACTATCAGCGCTTTACAATTACACAAAGATGGTATTATCGCGTGTGATGAAGCCGCTTGCGGTGAATTAAAAGTTGATACCTACAAGTACTTTAAAGAAATTTATAAAAACGAAAAATAATTACTAAACGGCACTTTAAACGAAATATTGTAAATTAAAAAACCAAGGCAGTTTGCCTTGGTTTTTTATTATAGAGACATTGCTCTGCGTTTATATTTAGTTGGCGTAACTCCTGTAACTCGCTTAAACGTTTTAGTAAAATAATTAGGCTCGCTAAACGCTAACTTTTCGCTAATTTCTTTTACGGATAAAGTCGTTTCACGAAGCAGTTGTTTTGCTCGTTCTATCTTTAAATTCGTGTAATATTCCATTATGGTTTTGCCGGTTTTTGCTTTGAAAACTCTAAGCAAGTAAGCCCTGCCGTAAGCAGTTTTAGTGCATACCTCGTCGATAGATAAATTAGTGTATAGGGCGGTTTCGAGAATTTTTATCGTTTCGTTAACGGGTTTACTCAGTAACTCTTTTCGGGGAAGGAAAGTACTGTTTCCGTCTTTCGTTTCGGTGCTAGATCTTAGCAAATTTATAAGGAATAGTTCAAGATAATTTTTAATAAGTTGCTCACCGCCAAGCGTTGCGTTTTCAAGAAGCGTCATCTTTTTAAGGCTGGGGTCTGAATAGGGGATATCAAAAGTCTTTTTGCCTTCTTCTAAAATAAAGTAAATAAACTTTGCAAGTTTACTATCGAGTGTAAACTTTTTATTTTCAAAAAACCGCATAGCGTCGGACTTGCAAACGAAAGACAGTATAAATACGTTCGGCGCGCTCTTGCCGTTTGCGGATAGAGTGTGGAATTCGTTTGGCTTATGGAACAAAACCTCGCCTGGCTTTAAATTTATAACCGTTTCGTCCGCCGTGCAAACTATATCTTCTTTTTCCGCGTAAACAAGTTCCCAAAAATCGTGAGATTCGCCAGCCGTTTTGAAATTTTTTTCAAACTCAAAGTAGTGAATAGTAACGATTTTTGAAACGTTTATAAGGTTTTGAAGTTTGTGTTTAAAATACTTTTTCATATAAAAATTGTACAATAACTTTAAAGAAATTGTCAAGTAGATTATTTTACCCTTTTTAGAGATTTTAAGATATTGAAGGTATTAAAGTTTTATGTTAAATTATTTATATATAAATAATGGAGGTCTTATGAGAGTTTTAGCAATAGGAGCACATCCTGACGACATTGAGATTGCCTGTAGCGGAACGCTTGCAAAATGCGTTAAAAGAGGGGATACCGTTATCGTTTGCCACGTTTCGAGTGGTAATTTAGGCCACGTTGTTATTCCGCCCGATGAACTTAGAGTAATTCGCGCAAACGAAGCGAAAAAAGCGGGCGCACTTGCCGGCATTGAAGTTATATGCGCGGGCTTTGACGATTTGGAAATTTTCGATAACAATAAGCAAGCGAGAGATAAAATCGTTGATATTATAAAATACGCTAACCCTGATTTTATAATCACGCACAACCCTGACGATTATATGCCCGACCACACCGCAGTTTCGCGCCTTGTGTTTGACGCGAGTTTTACTGCAACGCTACCAAATTACGAAAGCAAGGTTAAAGAACCTGCAAAAGTCGTTCCCATATACT
Source organism: Christensenellaceae bacterium (assembly GCA_045536835.1). Lineage (GTDB taxonomy): Bacteria > Bacillota > Clostridia > Christensenellales > Borkfalkiaceae > HGM11412. Next base: position 36,469 of record JAZSOI010000023.1, on the reverse strand, counting down.
ATATGGATACGCTTGCAGGCGTTAACTTCAACCCCACCGAGTACGTAGACATTACCGACGAGATAGACCTTAAACTCAAAATGCTCAACTGCCACGAAAGCCAAGTGGTGTGGATGAGAGACCACGATGGAATTGATTTTCCCGACATGGTTAAAACTTGTTCAAGATATAGGGGTTATCAATGCGGTGCTGAGTACGCCGAAGGGTTTAGATCGTGCCAAGTTTACTTAAAAGGCACGACGAAGAGATTATTACCATAAGGAGATTGTTATGAATTTTAATTCAACAGTAAAGGGAAGTTGTCTAGAAGGTTTTTATCCTAAGGGATGGGATTTTGATAAGATTGACGCGTGCATCGACGCGCCCGAAAAAATAACCGAAAGGCAGTCGCATTGGAATAAAGATTTCACGCCGATAAGTTGCGAAAGCCTTGGCGAGTTTGAAACGTATATGGGGCACGAAATAGCAATGCAAATCCGCCTTGCAAAAGATAGAAAGGAAAAGATTGCGTTTATATTGCCGGTAGGCCCGATGGGAATGTACAAATGGGTAGTATATTTCCTTAAAGAGTGGAACGTTTCTTGCGAACACGTTTATACTTTTAATATGGACGAGTGGGCGGATGCCGACGGCAATACGCTTGCGCCCGACAATAAAGGCGCGTTCCAGTACGCTATGGAACAAGCGCTTTTTAACCCGCTTGGCAGTTTAACAGTACCCGTTTCGCAAAGAAACTTTGCAACTAAGGAAAACTTGCCGTCTTACCCTGAAAAGATAGCAAAATTAAAGAGCGAAGGTGCAAAACTTATACTTGTGTACGGCATAGGAAGAATGTGCCACATAGCCTTTTGGGAACCCACGTTTGCGGAAGACTATAAAACCGTTGAAGAATGGGAAAAAGCGCCATATAGGATTGCTGCGCGTATACATCCACTTACGGTTGAACAAAACGCGCTCACTAGTTTTAAGTCTAGAACAACGCTCGTTCCCTGCCGTGCAAACACCATAGGCCCTGGTATTTTCTTGCAAGCGGACTACGCTATCGGCGGTGCGGACGGAACGCTTGGTAGGGGCATGCAATGGCAAGGTATGTCGCTTTGGATGACTCTTCGCTACGGCAAAACTCCGTGGATAACGTCATCGTATATACCAACGATTAAAGGTAGATTATTCTTCTTAAAAGAACTTGCAGGACCGCTTGAAGCGGAATGTAACTAATATGAAAGACGGAATTGCGGTTGTCGGCACGATACTCGTTGACAACATTTACGAAATTTCCGACTATCCAAATAGCGGTGAGTTAACCAAAATTAAAAGCGTAGAAAAGTCGATAGGCGGTTGCGTTACGAACGTATCCGTCGACCTTAAACGCATTTCGCCGAGTTTAACCGTTAAAGCGGTTGGTAAAATAGGTAGAGATGAAGACGGCAAGTTTGCCGAACAATTCCTCATTGAAAACGGCGTTGACGTTAGCGGTATCGTTAGGGGAGATACCAAAACGAGTTTTACTGAGGTTATGAGTGTTTCAGGTGGACAAAGAACGTTTTTTACCTACGCCGGTGCAAACGCTGAGTTTGGCGAAACGGACGTTGACGTTGAAAATCTAAACGTAAAGATGATGCACTTAGGCTACGTTTTGCTTATGGAAAAGTTGGACGGTGGCGAGTGGGAAACACTCCTTAAAAGAGCGCGTGCTTGTGGGATAAAAACTTCCATTGACTTATGCACGGAAAACTCTAATAGATACTCAATAGTTTTACCGTGTTTACCTTACGTTGACAATCTCATCATCAACGAAGTTGAAGCGGGGAAAATAGTTGGAATAACACCAACCGACGATAACCTTATTGACGTTGCAAGAAAGTTAAAATCGCTCGGCGTAAAAGAGAGAGTAATTATTCACACGCCTAGCGTTTCGGTGTGCGTGTCAAACGATGATGAAACCGTTCTACCAAGTTTCGATTTGCCCAAAGATTTTATCAAGGGGACTACCGGTGCAGGCGATGCGTTCTGTGCGGGAGCACTATATAGTATTTATCAAAACAAGACCGATAAGGCGATTTTAGAGTGTGCATCCGCTACTGCTGTGTCGGCGTTATCGAGTGCTGATTCGGTTGGTGGAGTTTGTGAAGAAAGGGAAATTTTAGACCTTTGCAAAAATTTTAAAAGGAAAGAATTATGTTAGTTAATTTAAAAGAGATATTAAAGATAGCCGAGCAAGAAAAATGTGCGGTTGGTATGTTTAACGCAACTGGTTTTGACAGTTTGCAAGCGATAGTATCCGCTGCTGAAGAACTTAACAAACCGGTTATTATTGCGCACGCTGAAGTTCATAACGTATTTAACGATATATCAATGGTTGCCCCTGCGATTATAGCGGTTGCAAAGAACGCGAAAGTTCCCGTTTGTGCGCATTTAGACCACGGCGTTTCGCTCGATATGGTGCACAAGGCGTTAAACCTTGGGTTCACGTCAGTTATGATGGACGCGTCGGCTCTTCCTTACGAAGAGAACTTGAAAGTTACTAAGGAAATTACCGACCTTGCTCACTCTATGGGCGTTAGCGTTGAAGCGGAACTCGGCCGTTTAGTTACGGCAGAAGCGGGTAGCACTCACGGAAACTTAGACGCTAGCCCCGAAGATTTTTATACTCGCCCCGACGAAGCGGAGGCGTTTGCAAGCGCAACCGGTATCGACGCGCTCGCAATAGCGTTCGGCACTTCTCACGGTTTTTACAAGGCTCAACCAAAACTTGATTTTAGCGTTATTGAAAACTGCGCTAAGGCAACTGGGCTTCCTCTCGTTATGCACGGTGGTAGCGGTGTGAGTGAAGAGGGTTATATCAAGGCTATTGAATGCGGTATTAGAAAGATAAACTATTACTCGTATATGTCAAAGGCTGGGTATCTCGCAGCAAAGGAAGTTATCGACGGCGGTAAAACGAATTATCTTCACGACGTTGAGTACGCTGCTATGCACGCTATGAAAGAAGACGTTAAAAAAGCAATTAAAGTTTTTTCAAAACTTAAATAATTAAGTTTGATATTGATTTTTTATTAAATTAGCGGTACAATATAATAGATAACCATTTAAGGAGACTATTATGAAAACTATAAAAGCACAACCTTTAACCAAAAAAGCATTTGCGCCTTACGGCGAATACTATTCAATGGCAAACCCCGACGGGTATGCTTTATGCGGTGAAATTCATAGATTTTTCCCCGATAGAGTTTTAGCAAACGAGTGTGGAAACGTTGGGTTTTCACCCATTTTAGTTAAAAAACCTGAAAAGATGGTTATAACTCAAATAGAGTATCACACCACGACCGCTGAACTTATCATTCCGCTTAACGACGATATGATACTTCACGTTGCACAGCCGTCAGCAGGCAAGCCTATAACCGATGAGACTAAGGCGTTTATCGTTCCTAAAAACACGCTTATTAAAATGAACGCTTGCGTATGGCACTTAGCACCACTTCCTAAGAAAAAGGACGAACTTGCCGCTATGATTATACTTCCCGAATGCACTTATATGAACGACTGTAAAGTAGTCGATTTAAAGGGCGACGAGCAGTTTGAGATAGTTTTATAAAATGTCTATATTTTACGATAAAGACCAAGAGCAAGCGTATAAAAAACGGGCAAAACAGTATAAACGCGTAAAGATAATTATACTTCTCATATCTCTTCTCGTTGCAGTTGTCAGCGGTATAATAGTAGTTAGTAACGGCAAGATTTTTAAACTTTTAGGTATAAAAAACTACTACGAAGGTCTGAATATTTTCTTTATGATAATGTACGTGCTTATAATAATAGGAATACTATTTTTCCTATTTTTATTGATATCAAGCGCGGTATCTCAACTAATAGCGTTTTTAAAAGACAAACTAGGAAAATAAAAAGAGCAAGGCTTAATAGCCTTGCTTTTCAATTAGAGTTAAATATTCTTCAAATCTATCTTTGCGTATGGGCATAATAGGGTGGGTGTCATCGTTAAAAATTAAAACTAGTGCGGGTGATATGTTTTTGTAACGGTCAACGATATGATAACTGATAAGTTTTTTATCTTTGATAAGTTTTTTCGCCGTTGCGTGATAATTAAAATATCCCATACGACTAGTATGAGTTATTTCTAGAATTTTTTTCTATCAAAAAGTTCGTCTAAGGAAATATCGTAATAATCAGCAATTTTTATAATTGTTTCATAATCTGGGCGAACTTTTCCATTTTCATATCTAGTATAATTCACACGAGAAATATTTATATTGGTTGCTAATTCTTCTTGAGTTAAGCCGAAAGATTTTCTAAGTTCTTTCAATTTTTTTCCTATATCCATAATTACCTCACTAAACACTTGACATTGTACAAAATATGTACTATAATGGGTAAAAATGTACAGATTATGTACATATTAGGAGGAAACTTATGAAAAAACTAATTACATTTATTTTAACGATGGTAATGCTTTCGGGAATACTTGCTATAACGGCTTGTTCAGGTGGATCGGAGAGTGCGGCGTCAAAAAAGACGTTCTGTGAAATCGTTTCAGAAATAACAAGTACTGAAGTAACAAACGCTAATGATGCGCCGTATTATTTTACAATTGGTTCGGATGATAGTTATTGTGAAATAGATACAAATCCATACGATATTGATGATTACGATTCTTCTTTAGCGTGGGGTTATGTAGAAGAAATGAACAAAGCATTGGGTTTGCCAGATTATTTATATAACGATATGCTTCATACAAGTTATGCTCAAGGTAAGCAAGAAGCAACTTTTGACAAATTTAGAGTTAAATATTATTATCATCCAGACAAGGGATTAAACGTAAGTTATTATAGAATATAAAATTTTTTAAAAGGCATATTCGTATAAAATCTTATCGTTTAAAAATTTAGCGGATAAGAAAAGCCCACTATATTTCGCCTATGCGAAGTAGGGTGGGCTATATTTTTTATTCAAAATAACCGATATAGTTAAGTTTGAGTTTTGAAGACGGGAATAAATAAGCAAAAAGTTCAACGAAATAATCGTCCGTCATGCTAGCAATATAGTCAACTACGATTTGGTTAAATTCCGTTTCCATATACGGAGTTTCGCGCTTGTAATAAGGTTTGTTTAAATATTCTATATGATGAGTAAATATCGGGGAAGATTTAATGCCGTTTTTCAAATCTAAAAGAAGTTTATCGTAAAGAGTAAGCACCATTTCGCGAATTACTGCGCTAGAAGACCTAGTTTCATCGTCGTTATAGATAAGTTTATAATTATCTTTTTTAGCCTTTTGCATTGCGTTAAAACACTCACCGTCCATTTTAATATACGGCTTTCCAAAACTGTTTTCAATTAGGTTTACGGTTAGGTTGTTAACGATTTCACTATTTATTACGCCTATTCCGTAATCTTCAAAACCTAAGGGTTTGGAAATGCCCTTTAAAGCGTCTTGCCTGTCCTTTCCAAGATACGCTATAATATCTGCTATTCTCATAACGCACGCCTCTAAGGTGGACGGAATAAGCGACGTAACTGCCTCGTAACTAAGGTACGAGTTTTCAACGCGTCTATCAAAATCTTCAAACGATAATAGGCTTATAGGCGTATATTTATCAAGTTCTAACTCGCCGTTGTGTGAAAGTATTCCGTCTAGCGTTTGAAGTGTTACGTTGAGTGGAAAGATTTTATCAAGCACCCTTACCGAGTGAACGTTATGGAAAAATCTTCTTCCTGTTTCACGCCTATACGCCTCGTCTAAAAAACTTTCACCAGCGTGGCCGAAAGGGGTGTGGCCTAAATCGTGCCCGAGCGCAATCGCCTCGATAAGTTCAAGGTTAAGCCCAAGTGCTTTGCCGATAGTTCTACTAATTCTTGATACTAGTTGGACGTGAAGACTTCTTCTCGTGATGTCGTCGTTTTTATAAAGTGAAAAAACTTGAGTTTTATCGGCGTAACGATTGTAATAGGGGCAGTTTAAAATCTTATCGATATCGCGGATAAAGTTGGAACGCAAAACGGACGCGTCGTCGTGCGGATTAGCCTTTCTTCTAACGGCGTTCTCGTCTTTAAAAGAATAGTCGAAATTTCTTACGCCTTTTATTTTTTCAGTTATTTCATTAGAGAGATTTTTATACATATTTAAATTATACAATAACCTTAAAAAAAACACAAGGCGGTTTGCCTTGTGTTTTAGATTATAAAACTTTCTTTATTGCAGATAAGAGTTCATCGTAGGTTTCAAACGCAGGAAGATTTGGATAATCTTTTTTGATTTTATCCGTACTCTTAAACAAGAACCCTGCTTTACTATTAAGTATCATACCAAGGTCGTTATAACTATCGCCAGCGCAAATAGTTTCAAAGCCAACCGATTGAAGAGCCTTAACGGTAGAGAGTTTAGACTGTTCGCATCTCATTTTAAACCCAGTTATTTCACCGCTAGGCGCAACTTCTAAGGTGTTACACATAATGGTTGGGTAACCAAGTTTTGCCATTAAGGGAGATGCAAACTGAGTAAAGGTATCGCTAAGTATTATAACTTGAGTGATTTTTCTAAGTTCGTCTAAAAACTCTTTCGCTCCTTCTAACGGGTTGATTTTAGATATCGTTTCCTGAATTTCTTTAAGACCTAAGCCGTGCTGCTTTAAAATATTGATACGATACTTCATAAGTTTATCGTAATCGGGTTCTTCACGAGTGGTAATTTTAAGTTCGGGAATATTAGTTTCTTCGCTGAACGCTATCCAAATTTCAGGAACTAAAACGCCCTCTAAGTCCAAACAAACGATATTCATATCACTAGTCATAGTATTTCTCCTTAACGTATACATTATATATTAATAATTTTTATTTGTCAATTTTTTGCAATCTAAAAGCCCCTACGCATAAGGGGCTTTTAATAATCGGCTTTTCCGCATAAAACGTCAATTGAAACTTCAAAAAAATCGGCAAGTTTCCAACACTCTATTATGCTGGGATAAATAATTCCATTTTCCCACCTAGATACGTTTGCTTGGCTAGTATTTATTTTTTTAGCAAGTTCTCTTTGGGATAAGTTTTTTTCTTTTCTAAGTTCCGCTATTTTATTATTAGAAAAAGTGTAATTCATACTAGTATTATACAAAAATGTATTAAAATTATTTGACTTATACATATTTGTATCGTATAATTACCTTACTAAAAATAAAGGAGAAAACTTATGAAAAAGATTATTGCTGTTATTTTTTGCGTGATTTTAAGCGTGTTTGCAATTTCTTGTAAGGATATAGCCAAGTTTACTGATCTTAAAAACAACGAAACACTATACGTTGGGCAAAACATTTTAGAAAATTACGATGACGGTTCAGTTACCACCGATTCTTATTTAACCTACGTTAAATCAAGAACTTACACTTTGAGTAGAAGTTCCTATAACGGTTACACAGATAGCGTTTATTACAATGGTTATTACTACTATTTATCTTACGATGAAACGACTGGTCAAGAATTGCTAGGAACTAAAACGATAAGCACGAGATATTATTATTCTTATTTAATAAGTGGAAATGGCGAAATGATTACGGTGAAAAAGACGACTGTAACGACTTACACTTATAGTTACGATACTAAAACAATAGAAAAGCCCTGCAATTACACTTTAAATTTAAGCGGATATTTTACGGTTAACAGTTTTAAAACTGCATTGCCGTCATTATGGGAAAAAGTGAATACTTCAACAACTGAACTTTACCAAATAAACGCTGAAACAAGAATAAACACGTCTATTAATAGAAGTAGTTATAAAGACACTCATTTTTACGTAGAAAAGAAAAGATAATAAATTATGAAAAGCAACGGAAGTTGCTTTTTTTATTGCAATAATTTAAGTATTGTGGTAAAATAATTTTATGGTTACTTATAAAGTTTTAGATAACGGTCTAACGCCAGTTATTGCAAGCGTTGAAAACAACGAAACGCCAGTTTGGATTCAGCAAAGAATAATGGGCGTTGAAAACGCTAGAAGATTAAATTATAGCGGTTGCGGGCATTGTTCAGTTTCGATGATTGCAAATCTTAAAGGGGTTAAAATCACCCCATGGGGCGAGTTTCAAAGGTGTATTGAACTTTTTGGCGAGCCAAGCGTTTCAAAAAACGGAAACAAGCAGTATCCCTTTTTAAGCGTTACGGGTATGGTAAAAGTGTTTAACTCTTACGGATTAAACGCTAAATGCTTTGGCGTTACGAACGGCGATAGAAAAAAGGCAACCGAGCATATTTTGAGTGAACTTAGTAGTGGCAAACTTATCGCGTTTGTATCCGCGCCGTCTAAAGACTTTCCCGAAAACCCTTTTTCAAAGGGGCATCATTGGGTGGTTTTAGCAGGTTTTGACGAGAGTGGAAATATAGTTGTTTTGAATAGTTCTTTAAACGGAAATTACGATGGGTCTACGTTAGGAATAAACTTAGTTGACGCTATAACCATTGAAAAGGCGTTATCTCCCATTTCAAGCCCAACGGATAAGACGTGGGGCGAAATGGAAAATCTAGACAGCGAGGGTTGTGGCTACGTTGTGGTTGATTAAGGTTCAATCACAATCTCTAGTTGATTTAAGGCGAACTATTGTGATAGAATTAATTATAATAAATTTATATGAGGAAAATAATTATGGAAAAACTTACTAGAAAGTATGGGCTCATTACCGCTATTTGTATGGTAGTTGGTACGGTTATCGGGTCGGGAATATTTTTCAAGACGCAAAACGTGCTCGTGGCAACGGGCGGTAATATGCCGATAGGTATTCTTGCTTGGGTAATAACCGGTCTTATAATGCTATGTTGTTCGTTGCAATTTTCAACAATGGCAACTAAGTATGAAAAAGTTAACGGCGTGGTTGACTATGCTGAAGCAACTTGCGGTAGAAGATACGCATATTATCTCGCTTGGTTCTTGGTAAATATTTATTATCCTGCAATGACGAGTGTTTTATCGTGGGTATCGGCAAGATATTTTGGCGATTTATTCGGTTGGTCGTTAGTTTCTGCTGAAGTTATGACTTTGGCTGGCGTATTCTTAATCACGGTTTATGCGATGAATGCGTTAGCACCTAAGCTTGCAGGCAAATTCCAAACGAGTGCAACCTTTATTAAACTTATTCCTATCGTATTAATGGCTATCGTTGGAACTATCGCTGGTCTTATCAACGGTAAACTTGGTTATAATTTTGCAAATACCGTAGGCGAAGCGGTTGGCGGAACTACGGGTAGCGGATTATTTGCGGCAATAGTAGCAACCGTGTTTGCGTACGAAGGCTGGATATGTGCAACGAGTATCAATGCGGAACTTAAAAATCCCAAGAAGAATTTACCGCTTGCGCTTACTATCGGTGCAATAATAGTTATTATTGCGTACGTTTTGTATTACGTTGGCGTGTTAGGTGGTGCAACGAGTGCGGAACTTATCGAAAAGGGCGCGCCCACAGCGTTTAGTAACGTGTTTGGAACGGTAGGCGGTGTGTTATTAAATATTTGTATCGTAGTATCGTGCCTTGGAACTTTAAACGGACTTATGATGGCGGAAACTCGCGGTATGTACGCTTTAGCTGCTCGTAACGAAGGACCTTGCGTTGAAATGTTTAAGCAAGTTGATAAGGTTACTAATGCAACGACAAACTCGTCCGTTTGGGGATTACTTATAACTGCGTTCTGGCTCTTATATTTCTACGGCGCAAATTTAACGAACGGTTGGTTTGGTGTGTTCAATTTTGACTCTTCTGAACTTCCTATCGTAACCATTTACGCAATGTATATCCCAATGTTCATTATTTGGATGAAGAAAGAAAAAGAACTTTCAAAGTTAAAGCGTTTTATTCTTCCCGTTTTAGCGATTATATCTTGTGCGGTAATGGTGTTTGCTGCGATTTACGCTCACGGTATAACGCCGTTTAAAAATGCTAAAGCAGATGGAAAATTTAGTTTCCCAGTTTTATTCTATCTTATCGTGTTTATGGTAATTATGGGTGTCGGCGTTATTTTCGACGTATTGAAAACGAAAAAACAAAAAGCAGAGATTAAAGAATAAATTTAAACCTAAACCTACGGAATACCCCGTAGGTTTTTGATTTGACTAATTTTACATATTTTTTGACAAATTTTACATTGTTTTTATAATTTTTATATGATATCATTTAAATGACTACGATATTTGGAGAAGTTTATGAAAGAGAGAAAACTCGTTTTATATTCAATAATGAAGTTTAACGACGATTACGTGGAAGAAATTTGCCAAGATATAATCGAGCAGTATAGAACTGGCGTATGTTCCCTTCCTATGTTTAACATGACGCTCGTTCCCGAAGGCGACCCGCTTATCGACAAGGCTGAAGAACTTTGCAACAGTTATAAAAAGTATAAAGAGATTTTAGATAAAGCGGGAGTACCTAGCGGTGTGTTAGTTCAAGCGACTATCGGTCACGGCTGGACTCTTGGTAAGCCGTTTAGCATTCAACCTTATATCGGTTTGACCGACGGTAAGGCGGATAACGTTGCTTGCCCCGCTGACGATAGGTTTAACGATTACATTTATAACGCGGTTAAAAAGATTGCGCTTTGCCACCCTAGCGCTATTATGATTGACGATGACTTTAGGCTTATAACTAGGCGCGGTGGTGGTTGCGGTTGCCCCATTCACATGAAGTTATTCAACGAAAAAGCGGGCTTGAATTTAACTCGTGAAGAACTTGCGGAAAAAATTCAAAAGGGCGATGAAGAAGGCAATCGCTTATACGAGATTTTAAAGCAAACAAACCAAGACTCTTTAGTGAAAACGGCTAAGGTTATAAGGCGAGCAATTGACGAAGTAGATCCAACTATTCAAGGTTCTGACTGTTGCGGTGGCGTTACCATTCAGTCGGACTATGAAATTTCTAAAATTTTATCGGGCGAAAACAACCCCATTACGCTCCGTTTAAACAACGGGCATTACAGTATTGCCGGTACTAGACATTACGCTTTCGTTTCATTCAGGGCTGCGCGCCACACTAAAAGGCTTAAAGGCAAAGTTGCTACCATTATGGCGGAAACGGATACCTGTCCGCAAAACCGTTATTCAACCTCCGCTCACGCCGTTCACACTCACTTTATTTGTTCGCTTATGGAAGGTTGCAACGGCGCAAAACAATGGCTTACTCGTGCCCCTTACGAACCTAACAGCGGTAAAGAATATAGAAAAGTTCTTGCTAAATATAGCGACTTATACGAAGAAATCGCAAGGCTTGCCCCCACTTTAAAATGGCGCGGTTTTAACACGTTTGTTTCAAGTGACGTAAATAGATATATTCCCGACGAGCATAACGACGGTTTTACCACGCATTTCTTAGACCAAATGGGCCTTCCGTTGTCTTTTGAGCAAGGCATAGACGGAATTAACTGTTTTGCAGGAAAAATAACGGGAGTTTTATCCGATGAAGAAATTTTAAATATTCTTTCGGGAACTGTCGTTTTAGATTACGAGAGTGCAAAAATTTTAGTTGAGCGTGGCTTTGGTAAATATATAGGCGTTGACCTTCGCGAATGGACGGGCAAAATGCCTAAAAAGGAAGTTATTTACGATGAGCCTGGTAAATACACGATCGTTCAACAAAGCGGAAAGGAAATCGTTATAACCGACGCTAAAACTGAAATTTTAACTAAGGTTTACAACGAAACCGTGGGCTGTGAGCCGGAATATTTATTCCCCGGTTCAACCAAGTTCAAAAACGAACTTGGCGGTACGATTTACGTATTCTGCGGTACGCCCGTTGCACCCCATTCGATTCACGGTGGAGCGTACTCTTTCCTTAACGAAACGAGAAAACGCCAATTTATCGATATTTTAAAAGAACACGGCGAAGATTTAGTATACTATCCCGGCGATGCCGAAGTTTACTTAAAAACGGCTAATATGGATGACGGTGGGTATTTCGTTTCCTTTATCAACGAGTGCGCAGACCCGATTGAAAATATCGAACTTATCGTTAACAAAAAGGTTGAAAAGGTATATAAACTTGACGAAAACGGCGATAGGGTAGAAGTTAAATTTACTCAAAAGGGCGATTTAGTAACGCTTGACTGCCAGTCGATAGTTTTACAACCTGTTTTACTCTTAATTTATTAATAATAAAAAGAACTCGGAGTTCCGAGTTCTTTTTGTTTGTTTTTAGATTTTTGGAAGTTTGTCGATAGCAATTTGAATTTCTTCATCGGTGGGGACGTAGTCTTTCATAACGCCGTCGTTAAACTTTTGGTAACTCATCATGTCAAAATATCCCGTTCCAGTTAAGCCGAATACGATGGTTTTTTCTTCGCCTGTTTCCTTGCATTTAAGCGCTTCGTCAACGGCAACTTTGATAGCGTGAGCCGATTCGGGTGCGGGAAGAATACCTTCAACTCTTGCAAATTTTTGCGCAGTTTCAAACACTTCCGTTTGCTTTACCGACCTTGCTTCCATCAAGCCTTGGTCTTTAAGTTCAGAAAGAGTTGAAGTCATGCCGTGGTATCTAAGACCACCAGCGTGGCTTGCCGCAGGAATATAACCGCTACCTAAGGTGTACATCTTAGAAAGGGGGCAAACTTTACCGGTATCACAGTAGTCGTAAGCGTAAACGCCACGAGTTAAAGTGGGGCAAGAAGACGGTTCTACCGCAATAATTTGATAATCCTTAACGCCTTGCATTTTTTCAACCATAAACGGAGCAATAAGTCCGCCAAGGTTAGAGCCACCGCCTGCGCAACCGATAATAATATCCGCGCTAATGCCGTATTTATCAAGAGCGGTTTTGGTTTCTAAGCCGATAACCGATTGATGAAGTAAAACTTGGTTTAAAACGCTACCTAAAACGTAACGATAACCGTCTCTAGTCGTAGCCGCTTCAACCGCTTCACTTATAGCACAACCGAGCGAACCCGTAGTTCCAGGGAATTCGGCGTTAATTTTCTTGCCAACTTCAGTAGTCATCGAAGGGGACGGAGTTACGTCCGCACCGTAAGTTCTCATAACTTCACGGCGGAAAGGCTTTTGCTCGTAAGAACATTTTACCATAAACACTTTGCAGTCAAGCCCAAAGTACGAGCAAGCCATTGAAAGAGCAGTTCCCCATTGACCAGCGCCGGTTTCGGTGGTAACGCCCTTTAAACCTTGTTGTTTTGCGTAATACGCTTGAGCGATAGCCGAGTTTAACTTGTGAGAGCCAGACGTGTTGTTGCCTTCAAATTTATAATAAATTTTTGCAGGCGTGCCGAGAGCTTTTTCTAAGCAGTACGCGCGCACGAGCGGTGCGGGGCGATACATCTTGTAAAAGTTTAAAATCTCTTCGGGGATATCGATATACTTCGTAGTATCGTCAAGTTCTTGGCGCGCAAGTTCTTCGCAAAATACTTCCGAGAGTTTTTCAAGCGTTATAGGTTTTAAAGTTTGGCTATCGAGAAGTGGGGCGGGTTTTTTATCCATAAACGCCCTAAGATTAAGCCAAGACGAAGGCATTTCGCTTTCTTCAAGATAGATTTTGTAAGGTATTTCTTTGTTCATTTTACACTCCTTTCAGGGACAAAAAAACTGCCCCTGCAATCAAAATTGCTGGGACAGGATATATTCCCGTGGTGCCACCCGGCTTGGCGCTAACGCGCCCACTTAACGCATACTTATATATGCTAACTTTTGATTACGGCAAGTTACCCCGTCTTACGTACTCGGCGTTTCCGCCTTTCAGTTCGCCCTCGAAAGTCCATTCAACTGCGCTTTTTCCGTTGCAATCTCACCACCTGCAACTCTCTTTGCGAAAATTTACGCAACCTACTTACTCTTTCTCATCGGTTTTATGGTTTTATATTATCATACAAAAAAAATATTGTCAACCGTTTATAAGTGAATTAAGTTTATAAAGGACTGGCTCGAACTTAGCGCCGTACCAGTGATTTTCACTCTTTGCAGTTTCCTTTATCGCTAAAACGGTAAAGTCCGCTGCTATTTTAGAACTTTCGTATAAACTCTTGCCGATAACGAGCGCGCCTACGAACGCCGACGCGTAAATATCGCCCGTTCCGTGGCAACTGTTGGGTAAAAACTCGTGCTTATAGTAAGAGTAAGTTCCATTTTCATACGTTACGATGCCAGTAAACCCTTTTTCGTAACTAACGCCAGTTAAAACTACGGATTTTGCACCCAAGTTAATAAGCGCGTCTACTACGCTTTTAATATACGTTTCATCGTATTCAGTCTTATATTCAATACCGCAAAGGAAACAAGCCTCCGACAAATTAGGAACAACAACGTCGCATACGGCAACCAATTTTTTCATACTTTCAACGTATTGAAGGTCGAACGCAGGGTAGAGTTTGCCGTTGTCGGCAAAAGCGGGGTCAACTATAAATTTTCCACCGTTTTTAAGCGACGGCTTTGCAAGGTTAATCATATATTCAATCTGCTTTTCGCTACCCAAGTAACCGGTGTACACCGCGTCAAAACTGAGCCCCTCGTCTTTCCAGTGCTTAAAAATGGACGGCATATCGCTAGTTAAATCGCGAAAAGTAAAGTTTTTAAACCCAGCCGTGTGAGTGGATAAAACTGCGGACGGCAATATGCAAGTCTCTATTCCGCACGCCGAAATGATAGGAAGCGCTACCGTTAGCGAACATTGACCAACGCATGATATATCTTGAATAGTTAAAACCTTTGTATCTTTCATAATAATTCTCCTATTTGCTTTACAGTATAAACTAATTGTGATATTATTAAAATAATCAAATTTGGAGTTTTTTATATAACCAGATGAAAAAGTACCTTGCTATTTACGAAAAACTTAAAAGCGAAATATTAAACGGCGTGTATAAGGCTGGGGATAAAATTCCGTCCAAGCGCGTTATGGCGGACTTGACTGGTTGTAGCCAAATAACCGTTATGAGCGCGTACTCTATGCTTGAAAGCGAAGGCTATATCGAAGCGAGAGAGAGAAGTGGATATTTCGTTTGTAAAATAGATTATTTTAAAACTGGAAATCTATCCAAGCCGTTTGAAAAACTGAGTGAAGAAACTAGTGGGATAGACGGTGAGTTTGAGTATTCCTTATGGTTTAAAACGGTTAGAAAGGTGATATCCGAAAAGGATAGAGAATTATTTTACAAAGCGCCAACGGAAGGGTGCGCCGTGCTTAGAAACGCCATAAGCGACTATTTGTATCGCTATCGCGGAATGGTAGCGTCGCCCGAGAGAATAATTATAGGTTCTGGCTCTGAACAACTTTACGAAATAGCGGTTAAGATACTTGGTAAAGATAGAATTTACGGAATTGAAGATCCGTCGTATAGTCAAATTGAAACGGTGTATCAAGGCTGTGGCGTGCAGTTGAAAAAACTCAAGATGGGCGATGACGGAATTGAGAGTGAGAGTTTATTATCAAGCGGTGTAAAAGTGCTACACGTTACCCCCTTTTCGTCCTTTCCAACGGGAGTTACGGCAAGCATTAAGAAAAGATACGAATACTTAAATTACGCAAGGCAAAACGACGCCTATATCGTTGAAGACGATTTTGCCAGCGAGTTCTTTATCCCCGGTAGTCCCATAGAATCGCTATACGGGCTTGACGGTGGGGAAAGAGTTGTTTATATCAACACCTTTTCAAAGAGTTTGTCTCCCGCAATGAGAATAGGGTATATGATAATTCCAAAATCTCTTATTTATATATATAAGGAAAAGACGAAGGGGTTTTCTTGTTCAGTTCCCGTGCTTGACCAGTACGTTCTCGCCGAGTTTATAAACAACGGTAGTTTTGAACGGCATTTAAGCAGAGTTAGAAGAAAGATGAATAAAAAGGGGGATAAAAAATGATACAGGTTGCGCATATAGAGAACGGCTTTAACGATAAGTTTGGAATTCCCCGCCAAAGCGGAAGAGTTGAAAACCTATCTAGAATAGTTTTTGAAAAAGAGTTTAAAAGTAAAGACGCGATACGACGGCTTGACGAGTTTTCTCATCTATGGCTAATTTTCGGCTTTTCAAAGGCGGAAGGAAAATACTCTTTAACCGTCCGTCCGCCAAGGCTTGGCGGAAATGAAAAGGTCGGCGTGTTTGCCAGCCGTTCACCGTTTAGGCCAAACAACTTAGGGCTTAGTTCAGTTAAACTCGTAAAGATTGACGAGGACGGTAGTTTAATCGTTTCGGGTGCAGATTTACTCAGCGGTACGCCCATTTACGATATAAAGCCATACCTTCCGTTTACCGACTGTCACGAGGGGGCGACCTGCGGTTACGCTCACGAGTTCGTAGATTATAAACTAGAAGTTTTAAACCCTGAAATGCTAAACGAAGTTGACAAAAACACTAAAAGAGAGATAGTAGAGTGTTTGCGTGAAGACCCGCGCCCGTCGTACCAAAACGATAGCGAAAGGGTGTATATTATGGACTATAACGGTGTTAAAGTTCACTTTAAAGTGCAAGGTGATAAGGTTTTAATAACACAAGTAAAATAAAAAAACTGCTTGAATTTCAAGCAGTTTTTTCGTTTAGTTTTTATTCTTCGGTCTTTTCAGTATCTACCGTTTCTTCAGTTGCGTCTTCAATCAATTCTTCAACCGTTTCTTCGGTAACTTCTTCGATAGAATCTTCTTCGATAACCGTTTCGATTTCTTCGCTTTCTTCCTCTTCCATAACTTCGGTTAAGGTGTAATCGTACTCAGCGTCGTCATCGGAAAGTTCAACGTCTTTAAGTTGTGCTTTTCTTTCAGCGATTTTCTTAAGAGTTTTCTCACGAGTGTTTCTATCAAAACCAGATTTCTCTTCGTAGTATTCAGCAGTTTTTTGCTTTTTCTTATTTCTCTTTTTAAGACCGTTTCTAATAATTGCCACTAAGATAACTAAAATCAATACTGCTGCGATAACGATAGAAGAAATTTGTAAGGTAACGTCGGTACTTAAAGTGTAACCATCGTGTTCGTGCTCGTGTTCTTCTTCATCTTCGGTCGTATCGTCGCCACTAGTGGTGGTGTTATCGATAACTTCGTCTGCAAATAAAGTAGAGTAGTCAACGAATTTAACGAAAGCGTTGCCAAGGTAAACTTCAGTTTCAGAGTAGTATCTAGTAGTTTCAACTACTTCGCCTTCTTCGCCGTCGGTAAGAACGGTAGAAGGTGCTCTAGTGTGAGATTCGGAAGTGAACGCGTAATCGTTACCAAGAATAGCAAAGTCGGACTTAAACGCGTTTTTATCTTTAGGAACGATTGTGTTTTCAATAGTAGAAGCGGTTACGCTTTCAACTAAGATAGTGCCTTGAGAGAGTGCGTCTTTCATACCGTTAGAAACTTCAACTCTATATTCAACGTCTTCATTGCCAGCGGTAATGTAGAAGTAAACGTAAGTCCAGCCCTTAAGGGTGTAGGAAGAAGAAATTGCTTGTGAAGTAAGGGCAAACGACTTGTCGTTAACTTCAAAGTTCTTAACGCCGTAATCACCGTTATCGTACTCAGCGTTTACGATAGAAACGTTAGCCTTAGCATCGCCATACGCTCTAATTTTTACTGAAACTTTAACGGAAGAGTTTGCGCTAACCGTCTTAGCTTCGGTAACGAAACGAGAGTAAGCAAGTTCCTTATTGTCAAGAACTAACGCTTGCGCGTACTTGTTAGTTGAAGAGTTAAGCGATTCAAAACCAGTGATATCGCTAGTGAATTCTATCGAGCCGTAAGATTTACCACCGTTATAGTATTTGCTGTTTACGATGCCGTATAAGGTGGAGTCGCTAGTAGATTTGAAAGAGTAGCCGGAAACGTTAGTAGCGGGTCTTTGTTTTACGGTGAACGATTGAGTTTTATCAACTACGATAGGATAAACGTCGGAAGACGTATCGTCAGCGGCTTCGCCGTACGAGATGTAATCGCCGTAAACTTGTTGTTTTGCAAGGTAACTACCAGTCGTTGCGAAATTGTAGAAATCTTTGTCAGTTTCTTCAACTTTAAGGTCTGCAATTACTGCGTAACCTTTTTGTAATGCGTAAGCATCGTCCCATTCGCCGTTGAAACCGAAAGTGAATTTTAACGAGTAGGTAGTGGTTTTATCCGTGGGGTTGTTAATGAAAACGCGGTAGGGGATATAATCGCCGTATCTTGCGCTTTCAAGGTCCTTAGTATCAACAGCGTCGAATAAAACTTCGGGGTCGTTATCGCCGTTTATCACTTCGATTTTAAGTTTATCCGAGTTAACGTGTTCAGATTTAACCTTTAAGAAGAAGGTAACTAAATCGTAACTTTCACTACCGATAGTGTAGGTCTTAGTAACATAAGTTGCAGCAGCAGGGTCTGCAAAGTTCATATAAGTGAAGTTTGTGAATTGGTCAGCGCCCTCGTTAGCGTCGGGGATAACCGCGATAACGTCGCTAAGGTTTTTGTTAACGCCAACGTTTGTGCTACCGGTGGTTGCAAGAATTTCAATCTTTTCGGAATCTGCGCTAGTAGCGGACTTAGTAGTAGCGGTTGAAACGTTGTAGTTGATATTTGCTCTATAAGTGGTGTACTTGTCAGCAGTAGTAGATTCGTTATCTAAATAAGTTAAACCTTTAAGAGAAACTTTATTAGTTTTGGGATTAATAGTGCTTGGGTCTTGAACGTTTAAATCAAGAGTGGCGGAAACGCCCGCTTCATACTCGTCTTGTTCAATAGCCTTTAAGTTAACGTTATCTAAGAACGCGAAACCTTCAACGTATCCGTTGTGGTCAACGCCGTTACCTTGGCCAAGACCGAAGAAAAGGTTAATCGTGGTGTTTGAAACTTCCGAACCTTCAAAATAAATTTCAAACTTAGCCCATTCGCCTTTAGTGTCGATGTCGTTAAGAATTAACTCTTCGTAGGTCTTAGAACCCGTAGAGCTCGAAAGTCTAACGTGTGCACCCGGCGTGTCGGTATAGAAACTCTTAAGGTCAAGCGTTTTAACCCAGAAACTAAGAACTGCGTATTCAGCCGTGGGAACGGAAATCGAAGAAGACGCTTTATAGTATTGAGCAGAACCTTCAACGCCACCAGACTTACTCTTGTTGTTAATCATCAAGATTTTAGTTCCCTTAACTTGGGGGTTAGCCTGCTTGTCCACGTCTTCATAATCGTACTCGTCGGCAACGAGACCGTAAGCGTAAGGCGTTTTGGGGTTTTCGCTCGGCTTGTTTTTAGATTCAAGTTTACTAAACTTAGCGTCGCTCGTGTCGATAATACCCGAATCGCCGTTAGAGCCTACCGCAGTAGTCGCGTCTTTATATAAGTTTCTCGACCAACTGATAGAAGAAGAGTAGGGGAACGTCGTATCGTCTTTAGTGTTAAACTCGAAGTCGCCGTTCTTTATGGACTGATAGTCGGTTATCTCGGTAGTAACTTCGGTAGTGGTAGAATCACCGTCATCGTCGTTATTATCCGAAGAGTCGTCTTTACAAGCGACTGAGAAAGCAAGCATAACAGCCATAAGCATAGCGAGTAAAGCGATGAAGAATTTTCTTAAATTAAACTTGAAATTTGAATACATAAGCCACCTTGTGTTTTAAGTAGTTTAGCGCGTATGCGCCCGCATTTTAATATAATACTAACTAAGTATAAAACATTTTTTCAAAAATTGCAATACAATTAAAGGTATTTTTTGTAAGAGAAAGATAAAATTTCGCAAAATCAAACGCGGTTTTTTCTTAATTTTGCTAAGTTTATCGTTTTTTTTATAAAAATTGCAAACACTACCGTTATGGAAAAAAATAAAAAACTGTACTTTGCTGTTGCCGGTGCAGGAGTCGGGTTTATAAACGGTTTTTTCGGCGGTGGTGGTGGAATGATAGTTTTGCCAGTTCTAACTATGCTGTTTAACTTCGAGCAAAAGAACGCTCACGCAACGGCGATAGCGATTATCTTGCCGATAACGGTGGCAAGCGCCGTTTCGTATCTTATTGCAAACGGATTTGGCGTTTTTGATTTTAACCTTTTGTCTGCAAGCGTCGGCGTGACGATAGGTGGTGTCGTAGGCGCGCTACTTCTTAAAAGGATAAACAATAAAAGTTTAGTAAAAATATTTGCCGTGGTAATGTTTATTGCAGGGGCAAAACTACTGTTTTTTTGATTATGGAAATTTTAAAATTTTGTCTATTCGGTGCGCTCGGCGGAGTGCTTGGCGGTATGGGTATGGGTGGCGGAACGGTGCTTATTCCGCTCCTTACGATATTTTTATCCGTAGAGCAAAAAACCGCGCAAGCGATAAATTTAATATCCTTTATTCCTATGGCGATAATTGCCCTAACGCTCCACTTTAAGAATAAACTGGTAAAAACCGAAGGTCTTTTATTTATGATAATTCCAGCGTGTTTTTTCGGCGTTGGCGGGGCGGTTCTTTGCCATTTTATAAAGAGCGAAATAATGCAAAGGATATTCGGTGGGTTTTTACTTGCACTATCTTTCGTTCAGTTTTTCTCGGATAAAATCAAGCCTAAAAATTCTCTCAAAAAATAAAAAGTTAGGAATTTTTTTTCAAAATGGGTATTGAAAAGTTGAGTTTTTTGGTGTATAATTACAGATACTAGTACTGTTGCCTAGCGCAACTGGGGTTTTTACCCTAAAAAGTATTAAGATTTTTACTCAAAATAAAAGGCTTGATTTAGGAGATTAAGAGTGGAAAGAATAGGAATTATCGATTTAGGTTCGAATACTGCAAGGCTCGTCATCGTGGAAATGCTCGGTGACGGTCACTTTATGGTTATCGACCAGTTGAAAGAAAGCGTTCGTCTAGGTAAAGATATGGAGCGTGACGGGTTCTTAAAGCCCCAACGCATTGCTGAAACTATCAAGACGCTTAAAATGTTTAGGAAACTTTGCGATGCGTACGAGATTGAAAGAATTATCTCGGTTGCAACCGCAGCGGTTCGCCGTGCGAAAAACCAAAGGAGTTTCTTAGACGAAATAGTTGCTAACACCGGCATAAAACTCAAAGTTTTATCTGCTGAAGAAGAAGCGACTTACGTTTACCGTGGCGTTATCAACACCATGGATATTTCAAAGGGCTTAATTTTGGAAATCGGCGGTGGCTCGACTAAGGTTATTTATTATAATAGAAGAAATCTTTTACACTTTGAAACTTTACCGTTCGGTGCGGTTACGCTTACCGACCTTTTCTCGTGTGACGGATTGTCGCCAAAGGAACAGGCTGAAAAGATAGAAGAATTCATTACCGAACAAATTTCAAAGATAGAGTGGCTTAAAGAGATTGACCCAGAAACTCAACTTATCGGTTGTGGCGGTTCGTTTAGAAACCTTTGCAAAATCGTTAAACTTATGAAGAAGTCCCCCTTACCGCTTATACATAATTATAGCGTTAAGACGGAAGAGTTTGAACAAGTTTACGATATGATAAAATCTCTTGACGGGGATAAGAAGGTTAGAATAAAGGGCGTTTCACCGCAAAGGGCAGACTTATTGCCGTCCGCGTTTGCAGTAGCGCACGCGTTCGTTAAAAATCTCGGCTTTGAATCAATGTCGATATCCGCGTGCGGTTTAAGAGAGGGCATTATGTTCAACTACGCCGTTCCCATGACCGTTGAAAAACCGATATCCGACGTTTTGACTTACAGTTTGCAAACTCTCGTTAAATACTATCATTGCAACGAAAAGCACGCTGAACAAGTTGTAAACTTGTCCGTTCAACTCTTCAAGCAAATGAGAGTTCTTCACAAGTTCCCACGTCAATGCTTAAAGATTTTAAAAGTTGCGGCGTACCTTCACAACGCGGGAACGAGCATTAAGTATTACGATTATCAAAAGCACACCAGTTACATTATTTTAAATTCAAGTTTATACGGCATAACTCAAAGGGAAGTAGTTTTAGCGGCGCTCGTCGTATCTAATTATAAAAACGACGATTTGTCGATGGCGGATCTCGTTAGATATAAAGAGTTTATCTCGGAAGAAGACGTTGAGATTATTAGAAAACTCGGCGTTATGCTTAGAATTGCCGTAAGTTTGGATAGAAGTATGGCAGGTAGCGTAACTAATATTGACTGTGACGTTTTAGGTGATTCCGTTATTATGAAGACGGAATACACGTCTGACGCAAGTTTAGAAATAAAGGACGCACTTTCTTCTCAAGCAGACTTCAAGAGAGTATTTAAAAAGAACTTAGAAATTTTATAAGGCTTTGCCAAAAAAAGCGGTTGCTATTAAAACCGTGAAACACTACGCAATACGATAGTTTAGCCAAGGATTCCGTACAAAGAGTACGCGTTCCTTGGCTAAATTTATTTTATGCAATCGTCTTGCTTGCGTTTGACAATTTTAATTTTAGCAACCGTTGTTTTGTGCAAAGCCTTTTTATTATTTAAAGCCGAAGATTATGCTCGCGCTTTTATATTATATATAAAAAATGTAAAAAATGTGAAAGAATTTTCACAAATACTATTGAAATATGTCGAATAAAGTGTTAAAATAGATATATATTTTGTGCAAATTAGCACTATATAGGAGGATTTTTTCAAATGAATAAGTTTTTGAAAGCTTTAGGTTTTGACGCTGAAGCAAAGAAAACGACTGTCAGAACTGAAATCATCGCAGGTATAGTTACTTTCCTTGCAATGGCTTACATTTTGACGGTTAACCCCAACCAGATTTTATACGCTGGCGCATTTGATGCAAGATGGCCTTCGCTCTTTATTGCAACCGCATTCGGTGCAATTATCGGTACGCTTCTTATGGCGTTCCTTGCAAAGATGCCTCTCGCTCAAGCATCAGGTATGGGTCTTAACTCGCTCGTTGGTAGCGTTATCGGTGGTGGCGTAGGCGCGTTTGCTTACGGTTTCGATTTCACTATCGGTCAAGCGTTTATGATGGTTCTCATCTCCGGTTTATTGTTCTTACTCTTATCCGTTATTAAGATTAAAGGTAAGACCTTCCGTGAACTTATATTCGACGGTATGCCGGTTGCTGTTAGAAGTGCTATCTCGGTTGGTATCGGTTTATTCATCGCATATATCGGTTTCCAAAACGCAGGTATTATCGTAACTAACGGTTATACTCAAGTTGGTTTCGTAGACTTCACTAAGTGGGGTAACGACCAAGTTATTAACTGGGCTGTAGGTCTTCCTATGGTTGCTGCTTCTAAGACTGCGGCTGTTGCCCTTATCGGTTTATTCCTTATCGCAATCTTAGATAAACTTAAGATTAAAGGTTCTGTAATTATCGGTATCTTAGGTGCTACTATCATCGGTATCCCCTTCGGCGTTACTAACCTTTCTACTTTAAACGGCGAAACCGTTTCTTGGAAATTCTGGGAAAACTTCGCTAACTTCTTTGCAGTAGGTGAAGAAAGCGTATTCGGTTCTTTCGTTTCCGTATTCAAAACTGGATTCCCCGCTGGTTCGTTATTCACGATAATCATGCTTATCATCACTATGTGCATGATCGATATGTTCGATACTATGGGAACTATCGTTGGTTGCTGTGGTGGTAACAGACTTTTATCTGACGAAAACAACAAGCCTTACAACTACGGTAAGATTATGATGTCTGACGCGGTTGCTACTTGCGCAGGCGCTATGCTTGGTACTTCTACCGTTACTACTTTCGTAGAATCTGGTGCTGGCGTTTCCGCTGGTGGTAGAACTGGTCTTACCGCGTTCACTACCGCTTGCATGTTCTTCCTTGCAATCTTCATTATGCCCGTGTTCGCTACTATTCCGTCGGCTGCCGCTGCATCCGCACTTATCTACGTAGGCGTTCTTATGATGAAGAACAACATTAAAGCAGTTAACTTTGAAGGCGCTGTTAATGCAACCGCTGCTTTCCTTACCATCGTAGTTATGGTTCTTTCGTACTCTATCACGAAAGGTATCGGCGTTGGTATGCTTTCTTACACTTTAATGAGTGCTCTCTCTTACGGTATTGAATGGATTAAATACGCTATTACTAAGAAAGAAAAACCCGTTTGGAACGTTTCGGTTATCGCAATTATCGTTTCCGTTTTATTCGCAGTTTACTTCTTCGTTCCCACCGTATTATAATTTCAAACTAAACTTAAACCCCACGGCTTGCCGTGGGGTTTTTATTATTAATCGTTGCAGAAAAATTCTGTGGATACCGTAGCGTCGGGAACGCGTCCGACGAAAACGTTGTCTTCGCGACGGTTTCTAAGTTCTTTTATCGGGTTTTCGGCAACTTGATAGCGATAGTCGTAACCGTCGTGGCGAATTTTAGTTTCAATTACGTTATGTGACGGCACTATTTGAGTTGACGGAATTAAAATTTCTTGATATTTAAAGAAGTTTGCATCCGCTGGTAAATTTTCAATTTTTTTGTAATCTTCGCATACGGACGTATACTGCACGGTATCGCCGAGTATTTTGCGCACGTACTCTATGTTCTCACGTAGCGATAAAGGCTTTGGAAATTCTTGATTTTTTATAACTTCACTATAATGCTTATTTTCATATTTTTCAAGTAATTTTGCAGCGCTTTGAAGATGTGAAACTTCAATGGCAAAGTTTTCTTCCCAAAGTGCTTTTACGTACTTATCCGTTTCGGTTACGTAATTAGACCAGTATATATAGCATTCGCAGTACTCGTGCCATAACAGTTTTTCAAGCCAAGTCGATTTGTCGTCAAGAAGAGATTCGTAATGCGTAACGTGCTCTTCTTCAACGAGCGCAATCTCTTCGTAAAGCCGTCTTCCTATATCCGAGCGAGCAAAATTAGTTACGTTCATATAATAGTTCATCGTTTGTTGCTCGGCAGCGGTTATTATCATAGTTGATAACATGGTTTGAACGTCGGCAGTTTGTGGGTTTATAGAACGCTCTACGTTGTCTATAGGGTATCTGTGGTGGGCAATAGTAGGTCTTCCAGGCATTATTTCAGTATATCTTCCAACTAGCCACTCGGCGTATACGCCTTGTTCCATTTCAAGTAGATTTGCGTATCTATAAAGGTGATCAAAGTCTTCAAGTAGCGCAAAGTCCAGGGCAGTTTTAACGTAACAATCCGGCTCGCGCTTTGCTAGTTCCGCAGTTAAGTCAACGGCGAGTTGTTCGTAACTTATGGTGTGCTCTAAAATACTCTCGTCTTTTGGTTTTAAGAGAGAAATTTTTAGTTGTTGTTGTTTTTCAATCGCACGCGTTACAGATAATTCGCGTTTCAAGTCGTTATCCGTTACGTTTCTTGCCATTTGGTGTGAAAACCAGTTGGCTTCAAATTCCGCGCCGTTAGCAAGGATAATTCGCGTTTTCGTATAAGGGTCTATCGCGCGCTTGTCGTAAGGTTTGGGGTAAAGTTCTTTAAAATTTTGAAAGAGTTTATCTAGTCGTATAGGTTGTTCGTTAAACGGATTCATTTTTCTTTTCTCCTATTCCCTTCAATGTATGAAAGATAGGAAAAAAGTGTTAAAAAAACCCCACTCGAAAGTGGGGAAAACGCTATCTAGTTTTAGCGTCGAATATAACGTTACAAATCTCGCCAGCAAAATCGTGTTCGTGGCTAACGAGTATTATTGCGCCTTCGTAGGAAAGTAAAGCCTTTTTAAGTGCTTCTTTGGCTCTAACGTCTAAGTGGTTGGTAGGCTCGTCGAGAATAAGCACGTTCGACGGCGTGTTGTTAAGCACCGCAAGTTTAATTCTCACTTGCTCGCCACCCGACAAATCTTTAATCGGTTTGGTGGCTAAATCGCCTTTAAGCCCCACTTTTGCTAGTTCCGCGCGCTGTTCTTTTTGGTTGAGGCGCGGGAATTTTTCGTTAAAATATATCATCGCGTTAAGCGAAGAATTTTCAAAGTTGAGTTCTTGCTCTAAGTACGCAGGCTTTGCGGATAAATGGAATATAAAATTGCCGTTTAGCGAGTGAATTTTCCTAAGGAGCGTCTTAATAAGCGTAGTTTTACCAACGCCGTTCGTTCCGCGCACCCAAAGTTTATCGTTGCTTTTAAGGTGAAGATTAATGGGTGGAATAAGCGTTTTATCGTAGCCGACTTCTAAGTCTTTAACTATTAAAAAATCTTTGCTGTTAACTGGGATATAAGGGAAATTAAAGGTTGCGTCGTGCACGGTCATAGGCTTTTGCATAACTTCAATTCTATCGAGCATTTTCTTTCTAGAATTCGCCATACCGGCGGTTGCCGCGCGCGCCTTGTTCTTGTCGATATAATCTTGCATCTTTTTTATCTCGGCTTGTTGGCGGAGATAATCTTCTTCGTATTGCTTTGCGTTCATATCGCGCTGAACGATAAAGGTTGAGTAATTTCCAGAGTATTTTTTGATATTGCCGTTTTCAATGTTTATAATAAACTTGCAAACGCTATCTAAAAACGCCGTGTCGTGTGAGATAACCATAAAGGTTTTCTTATATGCGTTTAAATACTTTTTAAGCCACTCGATGTGCTCGATATCTAAAAAGTTGGTAGGCTCGTCAAGTAGCATTACGTCAACTTCTTCTAGGAGTAGTTTAGAAAGCATTAGTTTTGCTCTTTCACCGCCGGAAAGCCTAGAAATTAAAGTGTCGTAACCAAAGTTGTGAACGCCTAAGCCACCTGCAACCTTTTTAATTTTACTGTCAAGGTCGTAAAACCCAGCGTTGTCGAGAGTTTCTTGCATACGCGAAGACTTGTTGACTAAGCGGTCGAGTTCGTCAGGGTCTTCCACTTCGCCCATTTTTAAGTAGATATCTTCAAGTTTTTGGTTGAGTTCGTAAAGGTAATCAAACGCGTGGCGGAGATATTCCATAACCGTTTGATTTCTGTCGATATCGGCGTGTTGGTCAAGATATCCCCAACGCGCGGAAGACTGGCGCAAAACCTCGCCGTCGTCTTGCGAGAGTTTGCCTGCAATTATGTTAATAAAGGTTGTTTTTCCCGCGCCGTTAAGCCCAACGACACCTAGGTGTTCTCCGTTGTTTATTTGAAGAGACGCATCTTGGAACAAATACCTATCGTCGTAACGGTGTGTTAAGTTTCTAATTTCAAGTATACTCATAGGTTTTATGATAAAGCATTTTAAAATTTTAGTCAAACGATTTGAAAATAATAAAAAGTGTGGTATACTATCTCTATGAACAAGTTTAAGTATAATTTTTCTAAAATATTTTATATCGTTGCAGGCGTTGGCTCGGTTCTTGCAGTAGCGTGCGTTGTTATAAACGCTTTAAGGTATGCGTCTTATATCGAAAAGGGCATTGAACTTAGCCTTTATAACCATTTATCTTTAATTTTCACCGCAGTTTTATCGGTTGCGTTTTTGGTTATTATAATAACTGCGATGATAAGTTCAAAGTACACCATTTTAAGTGAAAAAGTAGTTTTAAGATGGGGCGTTATTAGAAACACCGTAAAACTTAGCGAAGTTAAAACTATAAAACTTTGCACCGATACGGAAAAACTCACATTTATATTTGAAGACGATACGTACTTTATAATAGTTATCAAAAAGGAAGAATACGAAAGGTTTGTTGACGAAGTTAAAAAGGTAAAACCAAATATCTTATACGTTCAAGGCGTATCCGAATAATCAAAACCGCTCGAAAAAGAGCGGTTTTTTATTGACTTTAATGAATTATTATGATATCATTGTAATATCAATATATAAAGGAGACTATAATTATGAAAGAAAAATTAATCGGTAAAAAAATAGGCATGCAAATGTTGTTGCTTATAATTCTTGGCATGATAGCGTCGGTAGTAGGCGTGGTAGGCGGTGCAATTATAATTGAAAACACGGGAATCCCCGTCGTTTTCCTTGCGAGTATAGTTTTATGTATCGTTTGTTGTTTCTTAATCCCTGGATTAAAAGTTATCAAACCGCAAGAGGCGTTAGTTCTTACCTTGTTTGGTAAATATCATGGAACGATAAAAGGGGAAGGTTTTTACTTTGTAAATCCGTTCTGTCAGTCGTTCAACCCCGCAGCGCAAACTAAACTCAATCAAAGTGGCGACGTTAATTCTTCTAACGTTTCAACGGTTGTTAACAAGTTAAATTCAACTGGTACGAAAGAAATAGCGTTATCCAAGCAAAATAAAATTAGTTTAAAGGTTATGACTCTTAACAATAGCCGTCAAAAAATCAACGATTGCTTGGGAAACCCAGTCGAAATCGGCATTGCGGTTATGTGGAAGGTCGTAGATACTGCAAAAGCGGTGTTCAACGTAGATAACTACAAAGAATACTTATCCCTTCAATGCGACAGCGCAGTTCGCCAAATCGTAAAGATTTATCCCTACGACGTTGCTCAGGGTGTTGATACTACCGGTGACGGTCAAGCCGACGAAGGCAGTCTTCGCGGTTCTAGTGAAGTGGTAGTTGAAAGAATTAGAAACGAAATTCAAGTTAGAGTAGAAAACGCTGGTATTGAAATAGTTGAAGCGAGAATAACTTACCTTGCTTACGCTCCTGAAATCGCTGCGGTTATGCTTCAACGCCAACAAGCGTCTGCGATAATCGACGCTAGAAAGATGATAGTAGACGGCGCTGTTGGTATGGTTGAAATGGCTCTTGAACGCCTTGAAAAAACCGAAATGGTTAAACTTGACGAAGAGAGAAAGGCTCAAATGGTATCAAACCTTTTGGTAGTTCTCTGCGGTAATCACGACGCGCAACCCGTAATCAATTCCGGTAGCATTTATTGATATGGAAAATAAAGACAAAAAGCAAATACCGCTTAGAGTTTCAAAGGAATTATTTATTGAACTTGAACGCTTAGCAAACGATGAATTTCGCTCGATAAACGGTCAAATAGAGTATCTTTTAACGGAGTGCATCAAAAAGCGCAGAAAGGGCAAAAAGTTAAAGGAGAGTGACGAAAATGAAGGTTAAGTTTACGGTTCTTGGAATGTCGTGTTCAGCGTGTTCAAGTGCGGTCGAAAGAGCGGTTAAAAAAGTTCAAGGCGTAACGGAAGCAAGCGTTAATCTCACTCAAAAACTTTTAGTAGTAGACGGTGAGTTTGAGTACGCAGAAATAGTTAAAGCAGTTAAAAAAGCGGGCTTTAAGGCGGTTAAATATAGAGAAACGGTTGAAGATGATACTGGTGAAATAATCAAAAGGAGGCTTATTCCGTCGGTTATTCTTCTCGTGGTTTTAATGTATTTTTCCATGGGGCATATGATAAATCTTCCCACCTTTCCTTTTTTAAAGGGCGAAAGGGGAGCGATAGCGTTCGTTTCGTTACAACTAGTTCTTGCGCTAGCGGTAGTCGTTTTAAACTTTAAGTTCTTTATAAAGGGAACTTTGGCGGTAATTCACAAAGCGCCTAATATGGACACCTTAGTGTCGCTTGGCTCGGGCGCAAGTTTTATCTTCGGGGTGTACGCGCTCGTTATGATTATAATAGGTAGGGTAAGCGGTAACTCTCAACTCGTTCAAACCTATCTATCTAATCTTTACTTCGAGTCTTCCGCGATGATATTAACGCTCGTAACGGTAGGTAAGGTTTTAGAGGAACGCTCGAAGAGGAAAACCGAATCCGCCGTGGAAAAACTCAAAACCTTAGCGCCTAAAACCGCGGTTAAAATGGTTGACGGAAAGGAAATTATAGTTGACGTTTCCACCGTAGAAGTGGGCGACGTTTTAGTTATTAAAGAAGGTTTTTCCGCCCCTTGTGACGGCGTGGTTATAGACGGCGAGGGGGATATCAACGAGTCCGCCCTAACGGGCGAGAGTATGCCAGTATATAAAGCGGTTGGTGATGCCGTTAAAACGGCAACGGTTTTAGAAAGCGGTTATATTTTAATAAGGGTAACCGCGTGCGGTAAAGATACGGTATTTTCTAAAATTATCGACTACGTCCTTTCCGCCGAAGCGACCAAAGCCCCCGTTCAGCGCTTGGCTGATAAGATAAGCGGAATATTCGTTCCGTCGGTAACGGCTATTGCAATTATAACGTTAGTCGTTTGGTTGCTTATAGGAAAACCGTTCGACTTTGCTTTTTCAAGAGCGATAACGGTGCTCGTAATTTCGTGTCCTTGCGCGCTAGGTCTTGCAACGCCGGTTGCGGTAACGGTTGCAACTGGTAAAATGGCAAGTTTTGGCGTTCTAGTTAAAAACGCGGAAGTGTTAGAAAGAATAGGGCTTACCGAAATTTGCATTATGGATAAAACTGGAACGGTAACTGCTGGCAAACTTCACGTGGGAAACGTTTTCGGCGTATCGCAAGAAGAAATGCTTGAGATTGCGTCCATTGAAAGTTTGAGTTCACACCCCATAGCAAAGGCGATAGTCGAGAGTGTAGAAGGCGACCTCTTCACCGCTTACGATTATCTTTCCGTAACAGGCAAAGGCGTAAAGGGAACGGTGAACGGAAACTCGTATATAGTAGGCAATTCTTCCTTCGTTGCGCTTTACGAAATAGGCGATGAAATTAAAGATAAAGCAGTTGCGTCTTTAAACGACGGCAAGAGTGTTTTATTCGTATGTAAAAACGGTACGATAATAGGTTTTATAGAAGTTTACGATAAACTCAAAGAAACGTCTTCCGTAGCCGTCCAAAGCCTTAAAGAACAAGGCGTATATACGGTTATTTTATCGGGCGACGATATAAAGGTTTCCGAAAGGGTTAAAAGGGAAGTTGGCGCAGATTTCGTTTACGGTGGAATACTCCCTGAAGAAAAGGCTCAAATCGTAGAAAAATATAAAAAAGACGGAAAGGTTTTATTTATCGGTGACGGCGTTAACGATAGCCCCGCGCTTTCCGTTGCGGACGTTGGTATGGCAATGAGTTCAGGAACTGATATAGCAGTTTCTTCTAGCGACGTAATAATCCTGTCAAACGACCTAATCTCAGCCGATAAGGCGATAAAAGTAGGCAAAAAGGCACGCCGAATAATAAAGCAAAATCTATTTTGGGCGTTTATCTATAACGTTTTAGGTATTCCGCTCGCCGCTGGCGTGTTGTACGCAGTTGGCGTTTTATTAAATCCTATGATAGCGTCGGCATGCATGAGTTTAAGTAGTTTGTTCGTGGTTTCTAATTCCCTTAGACTTTTTAAGACCGTATAAGCGGTGCATAACTGCGTTACTGCAAAGCCGTTGCACTGACAATGACCAAAAAGGTCTATTGTTACCGCCCCGTCTTTGCGAGCCTTGTTCTGCTTGCTTCTAAGGTCTAGCATTCATATCGTTTGCGCTTAGCAAACTCATAACGACCGAAGGTTTCATAACTTAAAAATACGGAGCAGTTCGCTCCGTATTTTTTACTTTTCCTTATAATATAATCTGCAATGGCAAAAACCTTCAAACTCAGGGTCTGCTATTTGCTCGCGAAACTCCTTGCACATGCAAACGTTGTCCTCCGTCTTTTGAATACGGCAAGGGCAGTAACCTTCTTTTCTCTTAAGTCCGTCACGAATAGCGTTTACTATCTTTTCGTCAGGGTTAAAAATTATTTTCATAAGCCTTTTCTCCTTGATTTATATTGAAAAATAGAGTACAATTTAATTATGAGTAAAATATTAGTAAATATTGAAAATTTAGACGATTTAAAAGATTTTAATAAAGATTACGACGGCGTGTACGTAAAACTTACGCCAGCCGTTCCCGTCGATGATATTTTAACACTAGTCGATAGTGGAAAGCAAGTTTTTTTCGATTTTTCTTCCCTTCCTGCAAACCATTGTTTAGGTTTTGCTAAAAATCTTGATAAAAAAATCACTTTCGTAGTTGACGATTTTCAAAAGGCTATCTTTATAAAATCAGTTCGTAGTGATGCGGATATCCACGTCTTTTACGACGGCTACGACGATATGCTCGTACTATTTCTATCTTGCAACCACTTCGGCATCACTATCAAATATACCGCACTTGCACCGGAACGTATTGAAAAATTCAATAGCGCAGGCGTTACCGTTAACGGATATATCGTTTCTCGAGAAGATGAACTCGGGGTTTTAAAGTTTTGGAATTGTCCGTTTATTACGGTCGATAAAAACATAAAATAAACTTTCGACAAAAAGTTTTAAAATATGACAGACTTATGTCATATATAGAATAATAGAATAACAGTACAAACAACGAAGGAGTGTACTGCTATGAGAAAGTTATTCGATAGAATTTACAACTGGTTTTTTGAAGAAGTTAAGGTGGAAGAAAAACACGAGCCAGTTTATATTAGTTGCTCAGACTTATTTCTAAAAAAGGAAGAGAGAATTTAAAAAAAGCCCAAGGCGTTTGCCTTGGGCGTATTTTTTATGCGCCGAATATTTTTGAGAATAAATCGTTTAAAGGATTGATTTTGTGGATATAACTTAACACTTCGCTTGCCCTTATAACTTCGTCGCCATAACTAAATTTTCCAGCGCGAGCGAGCGCGTAGAAAAGAGCCATTAAACAAAGCACGATGCCGGCGGTTATTGCAAAGTTAACGATTAAACCTAAGAGTTTGTCTAAAAAGCCGAATACGATAAGGCCGTTAATTTTTTTGAATAAGCGAACGAGCAACTTTCTCAAAATATTTAATACTACGTACTCAACGATAAACGAGAGCAATACGAACAGCGAGAAGGAAAGCCAGTAGCAAACGAGATTTATAACTTCTTGACCGCCCGAAATTTTAGAACCGCCAAACAGTTTGGTTAAAACGCTTTGGAGTTCCGCCACCCAGCCGATTTTAGCAAACCACGTAGCCGTGAAGAAGGATAGAACGCCTGCGCCTGCTAAACAAACGATAAGCAACAAAACGTCTACCGTGGATTTAAAAAAGCCCACTTTCAGTCCGTAGATAGTAAAACCTAGAACGAATGCTATTGCAATTATATCAACTAAAAAATACATAAATCACCTTTAATTATGTTTTTTATTAAATACCGTAATGAAAATTAAGATTTTTTGAAACTGTCTTTCATTGAAACGATTTGAGAAAGGATAAGTTTATCGCCCTTAACGGTCTTTTTATAGTAGCCCTTTCTTAAAAGTTGGAAAGGCGTTGCTTCCTTAACCGTCGCGATATAGGGCTCTGCTTTGCCGAGAGAAACGTGCACGCTGTCGTAATTCATTCTCTCGCTGAAATCTTGACCTGCGTACTCAGCGTCTTTTAAAAGATAGTCGTAATTTCTAATTTCAACGTCAACTGCGTGGTCGGCGCTTACCCAGTGGATAGTGCCTTTGCACTTAATTCCGCTCGTGTCTTCACCCGAACGGCTTTCGGGAACGTAGGAACAAATGAGTTCTACGGGGTTGCCGTCGCTATCCAAAATCACGTCGTCACACTTAATAATGTAAGCGTTTTTAAGGCGAACGTATCCGTCCTTTTTAAGACGGAAATACTTGGGTGGGGGATTGAGCGAAAAATCGTCTTGCTCAATATAGATAGTCTTTGAGAACTTAACCTTTCTAGTAACTTTTTCTTCGGCGTTGGGGTTAACTTCAAAATCGGTGTCTTCAACCCCTTCGTAGTTAGAAATGGTTACTTTAAGCGGGTTTTCAACCGCCATAGCCCTTTCGGCGTTAAAGTTTAAGTAATCTCTAATAAAGTGTTCAAAGTACG
Organism: Christensenellaceae bacterium; assembly: GCA_045536835.1. Taxonomy (GTDB): domain Bacteria; phylum Bacillota; class Clostridia; order Christensenellales; family Borkfalkiaceae; genus HGM11412. Next base: position 3,012 of record JAZSOI010000023.1, on the reverse strand, counting down.
AAACTTCAATTTCGCTGTTTGCCTTGGCAATTCCTATTTCTTCACAGAAGTTTTTAAGCGCTTCCGCAGGAACACCGCGGTTGCGAAGACCTGTTAAAGTGGGCATTCTAGGATCGTCCCATCCTTCAACCGCACCGTCTTCCACGAGTTTTTTAAGATATCTCTTACTCATAACGGTGTTGGTAATATTAAGCCTTGCAAACTCAATTTGGCGGGGCTTGTGCGAAACGCCGGTATTTTCAATCGTCCAGTTATAAAGCGGGCGGTGGTCTTCAAACTCCAAGGTGCAAAGGGAGTGTGTTACCCCTTGCATACTGTCGCAAAGCGGGTGCGCGTAATCGTACATAGGATAAATGCACCACTTGTCGCCGGTTCTGTGATGTGTTGCACGAAGAACTCTATAAATAACGGGGTCGCGCATGTTGATGTTAGGCGACGCCATATCAATCTTCGCTCTTAAAACTTTTTCACCGTCAGCGTAAACGCCGTTTTTCATCTCTTCAAAAAGTTTTAAGTTTTCTTCAATAGAACGGTTTCTATAAGGGCTTTCAATACCTGGTTCGGTGAGCGTTCCGCGAGTGTTTTTAATCTCTTCAGCGGATAAGTCGCAAACGTAAGCCTTTCCGTCCTTTATAAGTTTAACGGCAAGGTTGTAAATTTCATCGAAAAAGTCGGACGCGTAGTGCATCTCAAACCAGTCGAACCCAAGCCACTTGATGTCCTCTTTTATCGCTTCAACGTACTCGGTTTTCTCTTTCGACGGATTAGTGTCGTCAAAGAAAAGGTTGCAAACGCCTTTGTACTTTTTAGCCGTGCCAAAGTTTAAGCACAAACTCTTAGCGTGCCCGATGTGAAGGTAGCCGTTGGGTTCGGGGGGAAAGCGAGTGTGAACGCCGTCCACCACGCCTTTTTCGAGTTCTTCATTGATAATTTCTTCTATAAAGTTCTTGCTTTCAATAACGTTTTCCATAAATTCCCGTAGCATAAAATGTAAATACATTTTTATTGTAGCACAAATTTTTTCAAATATCAATAATTTAAAAGGATATTAATATATCTTTTAACGCACTATTTGCTTGACAATATTCGCTAATTTTTATAAAATATAAAAAAATATTAAAAATAGAGGTGTAATCGTGGCTAATAAAGCAGTAACAATGGAAAAACTCGTTAACCTTTGCAAAACGAGAGGTTATATTTTCCCCGGTAGTGAAATTTACGGTGGTCTTGCAAATACTTGGGACTACGGTCCTTTAGGCGTAGAACTCAAAAACAACGTAAAAAAGGCTTGGTGGAAGAGATTCGTTCAAGAAAATAAATATAACGTTGGTTTGGACGCTGCAATTTTAATGAACCCGCAAACTTGGGTGGCTTCCGGTCACTTAGCAGGCTTTTCCGATCCGCTTATGGACTGTAAAGAGTGTCACGAAAGATTTAGGGCTGACAAACTTATTGAAGACTGGGTAAAGGAAAATAATTTCGAGCTTGAAAAGGGTATCGACGCGTTTACTCACGAAGAGATGAAGGCTTTCGTTGAAGATCACAACATCGCTTGCCCCACTTGCGGAAAGCACAATTTCACGGATATAAGGCAGTTTAACTTGATGTTCAAGACCTTCCAAGGCGTTACTGAAGACAGTAAGAACACGGTATACCTTCGCCCTGAAACCGCGCAAGGTATCTTTACTAACTTCGTAAACGTTCAACGCTCTCAAAGAAGAAAAGTTCCGTTCGGCATCGCTCAAATCGGTAAATCGTTTAGAAACGAAATTACCCCTGGTAACTTTATCTTTAGAGTTAGAGAATTCGAGCAAATGGAACTTGAATTCTTCTGTAAACCGGGTACTGACCTTGAATGGTTTGCTTACTGGCGTTCGTTCTGCCGTCAATGGCTTTTAGACATCGGTCTTAAAGAAGAAGACATTAGACTTCGCGACCACTCTCCCGAAGAACTTTGCTTCTACTCCAAAGCAACTACTGACTTTGAGTACTTATTCCCGTTCGGTTGGGGTGAACTTTGGGGCGTAGCGGACAGAACTGATTACGACTTAACTCAACATCAAAACGTTTCTAAGAAAGATTTAACTTATTTCGATGCGGAAACTAACGAAAGATATATTCCTTACGTAGTTGAACCGTCGCTCGGCGTTGAAAGATGCGTTCTTGCAGTTTTATCCGGCGCGTACGACGAAGAAGAAGTTGGCGAAAACGACGTTAGAACGGTTATGCGTTTACATCCCGCTCTTGCTCCTTTCAAAGTTGCCGTACTTCCGCTCAGCAAAAAACTTGGCGACAAGGCTCAAGAAGTTTACGACGAACTTTCCAAGTACTTTATGGTTGATTACGACGAGGCTGGTTCTATCGGTAAGAGATATCGCCGTGAAGACGAAATCGGTACGCCTTACTGCGTAACTATTGACTTTGATACTTTAGAAGACAACTGCGTTACCGTTCGTGACCGTGACACTATGGAACAAGTTAGACTTCCCATTGACAAGTTGAAAGATTACATTGCACAAAAGGTTGAATTTTAATTAAAAGCAAGGCGTATGCCTTGCTTTTTTTACGCCCTTTTGCTAAAATGAGATTATGTTAGAAGTTTTAAAAGGTAAAAAATACGAAATATTAGATACTGTTAGTTCCACCAACGATTATATTAAAGATAAAGATTTATTTTGCGTTATAGCAAAAGAGCAGTCGGGAGGAAAGGGAACTAATAACCGTTCTTTTTATTCTCCAAACGGTGGAATATATTTAAGCGTTAAAATAAATCACTCGTTAAAAGGGGACGACCTTTTGTTAATTACCCCTTACGTTGCAGTTATAACTGCTCGCGCAATAGATAAAGTTGCAGGCGTTAAAACTCAGATAAAGTGGGTGAACGATTTGTATTTAAACGGCAAAAAACTCGGCGGAATACTAACTGAAAACACCTTTTCAAAACACGGCTCAAAAGCGGTTATAGGAATAGGCGTAAACGTTCAAAAACAAGCGTTCCCTTTCTTCAATTTA
>JAZSOI010000060.1:0-3742 GCA_045536835.1 Christensenellaceae bacterium | reverse complement strand
ATACGAGTAATCGTAAATAATTTGGAGGTGAACTTTATCGATGAATAAAGCAATCATTGGAAAAAAATTAGGTATGACACAGGTCTTTTCCGCTGACGGAAAAGTAATCCCGGTAACCGTAGTAGAAGCAGGTCCGTGCCCGATCGTTCAACTTAAAACCGTTGAAAAAGATGGCTACGCTGCAGTTAAACTCGGTTTTGACGAAGTAAGAGAAGGTGTTCTCAATAAGCCCGAAGTTGGTCAATTCAAGAAAGCAGGCGTTGCTTGCCAAAGAGTTTTAAAAGAATTCAGATTTGACGATCTTTCTTCTTATGAAGTAGGCAAGAACGTAACCGTTGAAGTTTTCGCAGAAGGCGACAAGGTTGACGTTGTTGGTACTACTAAAGGTCACGGTTTCGCAGGCGTTATTAAGAGATGGAATCAACACAGACTTAAGATGACGCACGGTACTGGTCCCGTTCACAGAGAAGTAGGTTCTATGGGTTCTATTAGTGATCCCTCAAGAGTATTCAAGAACAAACATATGCCCGGTCACTACGGTAACGAAAGAGTAACCGTACAAAACCTTGAAATCGTGAAAGTCGACACGGCGAGAAACGCACTTTTAATCAAAGGTGCTATTCCCGGGGCAGTAGGCGGTATCGTTACGATATCCAAGAGCGTTAAGGCTTAAAGGAGAAAACAGTTATGCCAAGCATTAAAGTTTATAACATGAAGGGCCAAGAAACTGGCGCTATGGAATTAAGCGAAATCTTCGCTATCGAATACAACGAACCGTTAATTCATCAAGCAGTAGTAACCCGTCTTGCTAACGAACGTCAAGGCACTAAGAGTTCATTGACTAGAAGTGAAGTAAGAGGTGGTGGTAAGAAACCTTACAGACAAAAGGGTACTGGTAGTGCACGTCAAGGTTCAACGAGAGCACCGCAATGGACGAAGGGTGGCGTAGTATTCGCACCTAAGTCAAGAGATTTCACTAAGAAGATGAACGTTACTGCAAAGAGAGTTGCACTTTTCAGCGCACTTTCTAAAAAGATTGCCGACGAACAACTTTTCGTTATCGACAATTTGGCAGTTGAAAACGGCAAGACCAAAGAAATGGTTGCTTTCCTTGACGCGTTCAAGTTTGATAAGACCGTTCTTATGGTTATGGGCAACGACGACGTTCAAGTAATTAGAGCGGCTGCAAACGTTCCCACTCTTAGCACTATTTCGGTTGACTTACTTAACACTTACGAAGTTGTTAAAAACGCAGTAGTAGTTATCGCTAAGGAAGCCGTTGAAAAACTCGAGGAGGTTTACGGAGAATAATGAAAGAAAGAGATATTATTATCAGACCTCTTTTAACTGAAAAGAGTTATTCTGAAATCGCTACTAAAAAGTACGTGTTTATTGTAGACAAAAAAGCAAACAAGACTGAAATCAAACTTGCTATCGAAAAACTTTTCGACGTTAAGGTTGATTCCGTTAACACCGCTAACTGCCGTGGTAAACTTAAGAGGATGGGTAGATACGAAGGTTACACTCCTTCTTACAAAAAGGCTATCGTTCAGTTGAAGGCAGACAGCAAGGGCATTGAGTTCTTCGACTCTTTGGCTTAATTGATGGAGGATTATAAAAATGGGTATTAAAAGATATAAACCTACGTCGGCTGCCCGCCGTTTTATGACCGTAAGTTCTTTTGAAGAAATTACGTGTACTACTCCTGAAAGATCTTTACTTGAAGATCAGAGACACAAAGGTGGCAGAAACGCTCAAGGTAAAATTACCGTTCGTCATCAAGGTGGCGGAAACAAGAGAAAATACCGTATTATAGACTTTAAGAGAAATAAAGACGGTATTGATGCAATCGTAAAAACTATCGAATACGATCCGAACAGAACTGCAAACATCGCTTTACTTTGCTATGCAGACGGTGAAAAGAGATATATTCTTGCTCCCGTAGGCTTAACCGTTGGCGACAAGGTTATGAGTGGTTCTACTGCGGATATTAAACCGGGTAACGCTTTAGCAATCGAAGATATCCCCGTTGGTTCTATGATTCACAACATCGAACTTCAACCGGGCAAAGGCGGACAACTCGTTCGTTCTGCTGGTGTTGCAGCACAACTTATGGCTAAAGACGCTAAGTACGCACAAGTTAAGATGCCTAGCGGTGAAATGAGACTTATTCTCGTTAAGTGCAAAGCGACCATCGGTCAAGTTGGTAATATCGATCACGAAATTATTAGAATCGGTAAAGCTGGTAAAGTTAGACACATGGGTATTAGACCTACCGTTCGTGGTTCAGTTATGAACCCCTGCGATCACCCGCACGGTGGTGGTGAAGGTAGAGCGCCTATCGGTCGTTCAGGTCCCGTTACTCCTTGGGGTAAGCCGGCACTTGGTTATAAGACCAGAAAGAAGAAGTCTAGAACCGATAAGTTCATTTTAAAGAGAGTTAACTGACGGGAGGAACGATAAATGAGTAGAAGTGTTAAAAAAGGACCTTACGTCCAAGAAAGATTATTAAAAAGAGTAGAAGCTCTTAACGCAGAAAACAAAAAAACCGTTCTTAAGACTTGGTCGAGAGCATCGACCATCTTCCCCCAGATGGTAGGTCACACTATCGCTGTTCACGACGGTAGAAAGCACGTTCCCGTGTACATTACTGAAGATATGGTAGGTTGCAAACTCGGTGAATTTGCTCCCACTAGAACGTTCAAGGGCCACGCAGGCGCTAAGACGACTGGCGGTAGATAAGGAGAAAGAGTATGGCTAAGAATATGAAATTAAAGACTCAACGTATTGAAGAAAATAAAGATAAACGCGCTAGAGCAACTGCAAAGTTTATCAGAATTTCTCCTTACAAAGTAAGAGTTGTACTTGATATTATTAGAGGCAAGAGCGTTAACGACGCGGTTGCTATTTTAGAAAACACCAACAAAGCAGGTGCAGAACCCATTAAAAAGGTAGTGTTATCTGCTGCTGCAAACGCTGAAAACAACCTTGGTATGAATAAAGACGATCTTAAGGTTGCAGTTGCTTACGCTGATATGGGCCCCACTCTTAAGAGAATGAGACCTATGGCACACGGCAGAGCGTTTAGAATTTTAAAACGTACTAGCCACATCACGATTATTCTTGATGCAATGGCTAAATAAGGAAGGAGGAAGATATGGGACAGAAAGTTAATCCGCACGGTTTAAGAGTCGGAATTATTAAAGACTGGGATACCCAATGGTATGCCGATAAAAAGGCTTTCTCCGTAAATCTTAAAGAAGATTACGAATTAAGAAAGTACATCAAGAACACCTACTTCCAAGCAGCAGTTTCTTCTGTAAAAATCGAAAGAGCAGCTAATAAAGTTGCCGTTACGGTATTTACTGCAAGACCTGGCGTTTTAATCGGTAAAGCAGGTGCTGAAATCGAACTTATGAAAAACAACCTTGCAAAGATTGCAAAGGGTAAACAAATCGCAATTAACATCGTAGAAGTTAAGAAGCCCGATAGCGACGCTCAACTCGTTGCAGAAGGCGTTGCCGCTCAACTTGAAAAGAGAGCATCTTTCAGAAGGTCTATGAAACAAGCCATTTCTCGCGCAATGAGACTTGGCGTTAAAGGTATCAAGATTATGGTTAGCGGTAGACTTGACGGTGCGGAAATCGCTCGTTCCGAGCAATATCACGAAGGTTCAATTCCCCTTCAAACTCTCCGCGCTGATATCGACTACGGTTTTGCTGAAGCGCACACTACTTTCGGT
>JAZSOI010000036.1:0-2739 GCA_045536835.1 Christensenellaceae bacterium | reverse complement strand
GGGTGAACGATTTGTATTTAAACGGCAAAAAACTCGGCGGAATACTAACTGAAAACACCTTTTCAAAACACGGCTCAAAAGCGGTTATAGGAATAGGCGTAAACGTTCAAAAACAAGCGTTCCCTTTCTTCAATTTAAACTCTCCTATATCTCTTGAAGAAGTTGTGGAAACTGTCGATAAAAACCGCCTTATAGCCGAACTTTTAAGTGGTTTTGAAGATTTTGAAAAGGGCGTATTATCCCGAGAATTTTTAAGTGAATATAACGATAGATTTTACCTTAAAGATAAGAGTGTTTCAGTTAATCAAAGTGGTAAAACTTTCGTTGGCACGGCGCTTGGGATTGACGAGAACGCATCTTTAAAAATTTTAGTAGACGGTAGCGTTAAGACCTTCGTATACGGGGACGTTAAAATTATATAGAACTTTAAAGGCAAGGTTTTTAATTGAGAAAGGCTTGCTTTTTCTTTATATATTTTTTGAAATAACGCTTGACAGTGAATAATCACAAGCGTATAATATGGTTATCTTAAATTGATGTTGCGCACGTGATAATTAACGCTAGTGCAACGCGACAAAAAGGAGATTTATTATGAAAAGATTAAGTTTACTCGTTGCGATTTTACTTATTGCGACAATCGGTGGCGTTTACGCTAACTGGGTTTACATGGGTAACACCAGCATTTCAAGAGCAGTGCCCGTTGGTGGCGTTGGTATGACGACTGTTGTACAAGACAGTAACTTGGCAATCGGTGATTTCTTCGTTGAACACAACGTTAACAACTTCACTATTGACCAAAAAGAAGAGGGCGACTATACCGCAGTATTACAAACTAACCTTAACTCTGGCGACAAGCCTTCCTTCACTATTACTTTCACTCCGAAGGTTGGTGCTAGTTCGGATATTATGAACAACGGTGTTGAAGCATACGTTTACTTTGCGTTTGCTCAAGACGTTCATCCTGAATATGAAAGCAAGGTTATTTTTGCTAGTGACTACGGCAAGGCTACTCCCATACTTGTTGGCAAGGCAAATTCTTCTGAAACTTACAAGTGGACTAAAGACGGAAGCGCGTTTACCGTAACTATTGAAATGGATAAAGCACAAATGTTAAGATTTGAAAACGATTTCGTATTAGACTCGGTAGAAAAGAACGAAGCGTTTGAATTATGCTTACCTGCAGAATTAACTATTCACGTAACTACTGCAAATCCTAACGCTTAATAGTTTTTAGGGCGTATACTAACTCAATATTATTATCCCACGCGCATAGCGTGGGATTGCTTTTATTAAGGAATTACTAAAAGACAAACGCATTTAAGGTATGGAACAGTTTAATTTATATATTTTCTTCTTATGCCTAATAGTTTTCGTGTTGTTAACGACTATTTTATCGACTTTCGTCGTATTATTAGTTCGCTACTACGTCAAGATGACTAAAGCAGGCTTAAACGATGAGAAAATTAAAATTGAATACGAGAAAGAAAAAAAGAAAAAGTCGTCAGTTATTAGTAAAATAATTGACAAAACAGTTCTTATCCTTTCGTGTGCCGTTTTATTCGTTGCGTTTATTTTTAGTATTTCTATTTCTATAACTGACGGTGATAAAGTTGGGGCTATTCCCACGTTGAGTGTAGTTCAAAGTGGAAGTATGTCTTACGTAAACGAAAAGCACAGTTATATAAAGGAAGGCGATTATACTAACCAACTTCAAATTTTCGACCTTATTTCTTTAAAAAAACTACCAAGTGAAGAAGATTTAAAAGTTGGCGACGTTATCGTTTATACGACTAAGGATATGCTTATTATTCACAGAATAGTAAGAATTGAAGAACCTAATGAAAAACACCCTAATGAAAGATATTTCCTTTTACAAGGCGATGCTAACACGTCGGCAGACCAGTTCCCAGTACTATACAGTCAAATGAAGGGAATATACGGTGGTATGCGAATTCCGTTCATAGGTAGTTTTATTATGTTTATGCAAGCGCCTGCGGGTTGGCTTTGCATACTACTCGTAGTGTTTGCAATCATTGCAACGCCCCTTGCCGAGAAGAAAATCGCAAGGGAAAAGGCTTTGCGCATTAAGTATATGCTCGATTTAGAAAAATCGAAAAAACTTGAAGAAGAAAAGGCTAGGGCTTTAAAACTCAAAGAAGAAAAGGAAAAGGCTTTAAAACTTAAACGAGAACGCGAAAAAGTTAAACCTAAACCTGCGCCCATGCCTGTTAATTACGTTCAACTTCCTTTCCAAGGCATAAAAATCGTTTACGAGAAAATAAGTGACGCTAGCGGTTCAATCTATAAACCCGTTGACATTGTTAAGTTTGACCCCAAAGATATTTTAAATAGCATAAATAATGGTGGTGGCAAGCAATGAGTATTTTTAGAAAATTAACACTTGTTATTGCCGTTATATTAGTCGTGTCTTCAGTAAGTGGTATTTTTGCCGTGTGGACTTACGCAACGCTTCCGCCAGAAGACGCAAGTGTTTCTAGCAATATAACTTTAAGTGAGTTTGCCTATCATACCCCTGAAGAAATTCTTCCAGGCGGTGGTGGCACAGGTACTGGTGGTGAAGAAGGCGACGATGGCGACTTTGAACTTGAAGGTGCAAACCACTATAGGTTGCTTGATAATGTTTTGTGGCATTTAGAATACGGCTTAAATTACACTATGAATGGTCAAAACAAGCCTGCAATTCACAACGCGCTCAAAGAAGATGGTGACGTTATGCAC
>JAZSOI010000014.1:0-29199 GCA_045536835.1 Christensenellaceae bacterium | reverse complement strand
CGCCTTGCTCGTTTCTAACGCCTTAAATAAGTTTAAAAAACTTTGCGGTAATTAGTTAAAGATTCCGTACAAGGAGTACCGTACTTTGGCTAGAATAACCGCCTTGCTCGTTTCTAACGCCTTAAATAAGTTTAAATAAACAAAATAAAAAAACATCCACAACGCTACCATAGGTAGCATATAACGCGACTTAGTCGCATCTAACGGCGTAAGCCATATAACGCAAAGCAGCGCTTTGCATATAACTATAAAAGCGGTGCAATTACACCGCTTTTATAGTATATTTTCAACTCGAAGTAAATAGGTCTTTGGTATTTGCTCAGCCATCTCTATAACTACTTCAAGTTTTGAAAGTGCGTCTTCCCACATTTCCTTTTCAACTAGCGTTACCGCTTCACTTATCCATAAATCAACTTCTTTTATGTCGTTGTGTGGAATAAAAACGTGAAGAGTGCGCTTTTTTTCTATCCAAAAGTTTTGCAGGGATAAAACGTCCTCTTTAACGGCGGTTTTATTTTCCGTTTTTTCTTGAACGACGCTTGCTATACAAGTTAAGTCGTCAAAGGTGTTTTTAATGTAGCGCTGTTCAAAGTATGATGCGCCAACAACAATCAATAAGGCGATTAACGCCGTGTAAAATGCTTTTACCATTTATACTCTTCTCCTAAGTTAAGATATCCTGTTTTATACTTTTCATCGTAGCATTGAAGATAAAATCTTCCGTTTCCGTCTATTGTTAAAACGCCCACGCCCTTTATCTTTTTAACGCCGAGATTTTTAATTTCATTTTCAATTTTACTTGCCGTTAAACCGACTCTATTTATATTTTTAAGGTCAATTTTGCCGTTCTTTATAACGGCTATGGGAAGGGACGGCGAAAAGTCCACGTCGCTATTTTCAAGAGCGGATAGCGAACCGTTTGCTTCGTAGATTGCAAAGGTTACGCTGTCGAGCGAAAAATATCCAAGTATGCGCATAGATTCAATTAAGTCTTGAACGTCTAAATTGTTCTTTTTAAGTTCTTTGAAGTTGACGCCGTTTTTATCAATCACGATAGACGGCTTTCCGCTGAGTGCAAGTTTAAAAAAGTTTCCGCCTTTATCAAGTAGCGTCATCAGTTGATGAAGAATAAACATTGCAAGAATTGCAGAAACGCCGTAGAGTAGCGGTATTGAAAAGTCGGACATCGGTATGCAGGCAAGTTCCGCAATAAGTAGCGTTACGGTAAATTCAAACGGTTGCATTTCGCCTATTTGCCTTTTCCCCATCAATCGCATAATAACTAGTAACGATACGTATATAAGGGTTGAACGGATAAAAATTACAGCCATAATTATATTATGGAGTATATTTAAAAGATTATGTAAACGCTTGCGCTAAAAGGTTTGGTGTGGTATAATGCGATTAAGAAGAGTAGCCCGATTGCGTTAAGTGTCAAGGAATGGGATGTTGTCCTTGAACGAAAACGGCGTTAAAGCCGTTGCGGTTTGACGGCGCGTCCGCTTTATAATAGGCGTTTGCCTTACTTTTTTAGTGGACCTTCTATTTAGGAGGTTTTTATTATGTTCAAAAACTATAACGGGGTAAAATGGTATCAAAAACTTTTATTTTCCCCAATGCTAGTAAAAAAGCACGCTACCCATAAGATAGCGTACTTAGGTTTAACCACCGCGCTACTCACGGTGTGTAACGCATTTTTAGAAATAAAGTTCGTTGACGTTCAGTTTTCAGTAACTCTATTCGTTTCGGCAATATCTGGAATTATACTTGGCGCTGGCGGTGGTTTCTTTGCGTGTTTGCTTGGCGATGCGCTCGGTTTTATGCTCAGTTCGTGGGGATATATGTATATGCCGTGGGTGGGGCTGACGTCGGCAGTTACTTCGCTTTTTGCAGGCGTAATTTTTTACTTTTTAAAGTGTAATTTCAAAGGCGGATTATACGTAAAATTAACCTTTATTTGCATTTTATCGCTGATAGTTGGAACGGTGCTTATAAACTCAACCGGCTTTTATATCTACAACGACAAAATGGGTTTCACAACGTCGTTTAATAGTTACGTTTCTTCGCGTTTTGGCGGTAACACAACTTATATCGCTTACGTTTTTTACCGCCTATTTTTTAAAGGTCAAATATTTAACTGCTTGTTTAACTACGCGCTAATTTTCTTAATCACGCCTATGTTTTTAAGAACGTCCTTTTTCAAAAACGCATAACTATTTAAACAGTATTTCCTTTAACGAAAAAAGGTTGAAAATTTTAAAGAGTAAGTAGATAAACGCAGTGGTTAAAATCGATACTGAAAGCACGGTCATAGATAGCGGGATAAACTTTAAAAGTATTCCTTTAAGTAGATATCCAAATAGCGCAGACGGTATAATTAAGATTGTACTAACTGCTATAAAGAAAGCAAATTCAGGCGGGCGTTTACACGTCCGCTTTATTAGTCTTAAATTAAATACCGAAGTTAAGAAATAACTGAGTAAAAGCCCCACAACTAGCGAGTAAACGCCTATAACTTTCGGCAAGAAATAAATAGATAAAACTAGCAAAAATGCACCTATAAGGTAGTATTTTAGAGTTTTTTTCTCTAAATTTAGACTGTTTAGCATACTGGTCGTAATCATAGAAATGCTCATAGGTAGCATAATGATGCACGCCCTTTGAACGTAGAGTCCAGCGTTTAGGTTATCGTAAACGAGAACGCCTAGTTCCTTTCCAAGCGCTAGAAACGACGGTATTATCAAACACGATATAAACACCGAGCATTTTACCGCTTTTTCAACGTTGTTTTTAAGCGTTATTTCGCTGTGGCGATAAAAGTTATCCGATAGTTCTGGAACTAAAACTAGAGCAATCGAGCCGATGATTGTTGACGGTATGTAAATTAGCGGAATACTCATTCCTGAGAGTTCACCAAACCCAGCCATTGCAACGCTCTTTGAAATTCCGCTTGCGACTAGGCGCATAGGAAGAATTATTGCAATTAAAGTGTTTATTAAACTCGTTGCCGTGCGCATAAAAGTTATGGGCGTAGCGGAAGATATTAGCGGTTTAAGTTCGCCCTTTGGGCTTTTGATTTTTCCACCGCGCAAAAAGTATAGTGCGGTTGCCGTAACGAAGGAAAAGACGTACGATATAAGCACGGCGTTCGACGCGCCCTTTATCCCGCCTTGAATATCCGTTGCCTTGCATATCAAGATAACGCCGACGATAAGCATAACCGCTTCTTCTAAAAATTCCACGAGAGAGTAGGTAAAGAACATTCTCTTTCCCCAAAAATATCCGCGGATAACAGCGTAGACCGAAGTTATAACGATACCAGGCAAAATTATTTTTAAGATGGTGTAGCACCGCTCGTCTTGGAACACGAACGAAAAGGCTTTTGGAAAGAAAAATATTGCGGTTACTATAGGTACTGATAAAATTAAACTTAAAATCATACCGCCGGTAACCGTTTTAAAACCTAGTTCGCCTTGGTTTTCCGCCGAGTGCTTGGTCATAATTCTCGAAACGGTTATGGGAATTCCCGATGACGTCAAGGTCATAATAAGCCCGACGACTGAAAGCGCAACTTGGTAAAGCCCAAGTCCTTCAGAGCCTAAATTTCTCGATAAAAATATACGGTAGATAAATCCCAGCAACCGTTCAAAACAGGAAAATATCGTTACGATTGCCATTGTCTTTACGATTTTTTTAATAGTCTCACCCCTAAAAGTTTTCTCGGTTTAGTTTATTAAGCGAGTTTCGATATTAGAATATAAAGGTTGACTAAAGAATATAAATTGAGTATGATATCATTAAGTTTATGCGTAGGGGATAGTGGCGTTTATTATTGTGAAGACGGCGATACGCTTTTATCCATTGCTCAAAAATTTTCAACGAGTAAAGAACTTTTACTAAAAGAAAACCGTTTGACTGGCGAAGTAAAAGAAGGAGACTGCCTATTTATTAAAAGGCATAAAACCGTTTACACCGTTCAAGTGGAAGATACCCCTAAAAGCGTTGCCGAAAAACTTGGAATAACGGTTGAAAAACTGTTTGAATTAAATAAAACAAATGAAATTTTTCCCTATATGCAGGTGGTTTGTGACTAAACTAGAAAATTTAACAAACTTCATAAAGCAAGCGCTATTTAACACCGAGTGGACTTGCAACGCCTGTGGAAAGGAAATTTTCGACGGATATTTTTGCAAGAAGTGTCAAGATAGTATCGTAAAAATAGGCGAAAATAAATGCGCGCATTGTGGTAGGCAAACGCCGTATAAAGTTTCCTACTGCGACTCGTGCGTTGAAAGGAATTTAAGCGTTGATATTATGCGTAGCGTCTTTGAATATCAACCGCCGATAAGTTTTGTAATACAAAACTTCAAGTATAATAATTATAAGTTTCACGCCGATTATTTTGCCAAAGAAATGCACGAGATTTTTATAAAAGAAAATCTTTCGTGCGACGTGATAACTTACGTTCCTATGAGCGATAAAAAACTTAAAAAGAGAGAGTACAACCAGTCTAAACTTTTAGCGGACGCGTTTTCAAAACTTATAGGCGTAAAAGTACTAGATTGCGTTCAAAAGGTAAAGGATACTGAAAACCAAGCCGACTTATCCTTTAAAGAAAGAGTTTTGAACTTAAAAGGCGCGTTCAAGGCGGACAAGGAGTTGGTTAATGGAAAGAGCGTTTTGCTTATCGACGACGTTTTGACCACAGGTTCAACGACTAGCGCTGTTTCGGAAGTTTTGAAAAAGGCAGGTGCTATAAAAGTTAGCGTTTTAACCGTGGCAAGCGTGTCAAAATTTAAGTTTTAAACAAGAAAAACCGTTATTTTGAAAATAACGGCTATTTTTTTGCAAAAAAACTGTTTACTTAAAATATAAAATATAGTAAACTATATAAGTATATAAAATAAAATGGCGATTATGCGCTAAAAACGGAGACTAATATGGGTTTAATCAAATACATTTTAACTCACGACACTAGAGTTGGACTTAAAAATATAGGAAAGATTGCCGACAAGATTATGGCGCTTTCTGAAAAATACGAGGCAATGAGTGAAGAAGAACTCAAATCTCAAACCATTAAACTTAAAGAAAGGTTAAATAACGGCGAAACGTTAGACGATATTTTGCCAGACGCTTTTGCAACGGTTAGAGAAGCAAGTTATAGAGTACTCAACATGCGTCATTATCGCGTTCAACTTATGGGTGGCGTGTGCGTTCACGAAGGAAGAGTTGCAGAACTTAAAACTGGTGAAGGTAAAACGCTTATGGCAACGCTTCCGGCGTACCTTAACGCGTTGACTGGAAAGGGCGTTCACGTAGTAACGGTGAACGATTACCTCGCATCGCGTGACGCTGAGTGGATGGGTAAGGTTTATAAATATTTAGGTCTTACCGTCGGCGTAAACGTTCACAGCCTTACCGACGATCAAAAGAGAGCGGCTTACGCTTGCGACATAACTTACGGTACTAACAACGAGTTTGGTTTCGACTATTTGAGAGATAACTTAAAAGTTAACCTTAAAGATATGGTTCAAAGGGGCTTAGAGTTTGCTATCGTCGACGAAGTTGACTCAATACTCATCGACGAAGCGAGAACACCTCTTATCATTTCTGGTAGGGGTGGCAAGTCTTCGGAACTTTATATTCAAAGCAACCGTTTCGTAAAGAGTTTAGTTGCCGACGATGATTACACAGTTGACGTTAAGGATAAGTCCGTTCAACTCACCGAGTCGGGCGCAATGAAAGCGGAAAGATTTTTCGGTATTGAGAGTTTTTCAGATATTGAAAACGCGGACTTATCGCATCACATTCAACAAGCGTTAAAGGCTCATCACATTTTCAAGCGTGATAGAGACTATCTCGTTCAAGACGGAGAGGTTTTAATTATCGACGAGTTTACCGGTCGTATTATGATAGGTAGACGTTATAGTGACGGTCTTCACCAAGCAATCGAAGCAAAGGAAAACGTTTCCGTTAGAAACGAGAACAAGACTCACGCAACGATAACTTTCCAAAACTACTTCCGCCTTTACAAAAAACTTTCGGGTATGACTGGTACTGCTAAGACCGAAGAAGAAGAATTTAGAACGATTTACGGGCTTGACGTACTTGAAATTCCCACCAACCGTCCCCTTATGAGAAAGGACGAGCCCGACGTTATTTATTCTACCGAACGCGGAAAAATGAAAGCAATCATTAGAGACATAATTTCTGCACACGAAAAAGGTCAACCAGTTTTAGTCGGTACTATCACGGTAGAAAAATCGGAAGAAATTTCTAAGCACCTTTTGAAAAATAGGGTAAAGCACAACATATTAAACGCTAAAAACCACCAAAAAGAAGCGCAAATTATAGCGCAAGCAGGTAAAAAGGGCGCTGTTACCATTGCAACCAACATGGCAGGTCGTGGTACGGATATCTTGCTCGGTGGTAACCCAGAATATCTTGCAAAGCAAGAACTTATCAACAAGGGTGTAGACCCAAGCGTTATCGAGCAAGCAACGTCTTACGTTCAAAACGTATCCGACGAAGTTTTAGCCGTTCGTGAAGATTATCGCAAGATTTTAGCAAAACATTCGCTTGTAACCGAAGAAGAAAAGAAGGAAGTAGCCGAACTTGGCGGTCTTAGAATTATCGGTACTGAACGCCACGAATCGCGCCGTATTGACAATCAGTTGAGAGGTCGTGCAGGTCGTCAAGGCGACCCTGGTTCTTCGCTATTTTACATTTCACTTGAAGACGATTTGGCTAAGCGTTTCGGCGGAGATAGGCTAATGTCCGTTTACAACTTGTTCAAGGTTGACGAAGACACGCCTATGCAGTCTAAAATGCTCGCTCGCCAAATTGAAAACGCGCAGAGAACTATCGAAGGCAAGAACTTTGGTATCCGCCGTCAAATTATCGAGTACGACGACGTTATGAACACTCAACGTCAAGTAATTTATGAAGAAAGAAACGCAGTTCTTCGCGGTGAAAACACTCACGAAAAGATTTTAAACCTTATTCCAGATATCGTTGCGGGAATTATTTCTAGGACTGTAAACATCGGTCAAGAGCCTGCTAAGTGGGACGGGGAAAGACTTAATAAAGCGCTTGAAGAAAGAGTTCTTCCCGAAGGAACTTATTATCTCACCGAAAGCCGTCTTGAAAAGTGGGATTACGAAACCATACTTGATAGAACGGTTAAAAAAGTTATTGAACTTTACGAAGAAAAAATTGCAAAATACAAAGAACTCGGCATTAACTTTGAAGAACTTGAAAGGGTAGTTCTTCTTAAAAACGTTGATACCAAGTGGATTGATCATATCGACGCGATGGATACTTTAAAGAGAGGCATTTCTCTCCGTGGCTACGCCAACGAAAACCCCATCAACGCATACAAGAAAGAAGGTCTTGATATGTTTGAAGATATGATAGAAAGAATTCAGGTAGACACCGTAACGTTACTATTGAAATCGGAAGTAAAAACCATGCCTAAAAAACAAGAGCGCAAGACCGAACTTCAAGAAGGCGGAGCGGATAGACCTACCGGAACTATCGTAAAGGGCAAAAAGACAGGTAGAAACGACCCATGTCCTTGTGGCTCGGGCAAAAAGTACAAAAATTGTTGTGGTCAAAGTTAATGCAGTTTAAACGATAGATTGATATTAAAACCGTGAAATACTTCGCAATACGAGTATTTGTCAATCATCGTATAAACTTCGCCTATTAAAGAAAGAGATTTATATTAAACCAAAATTGCAAAAATAAAACTTAAATTAAAAAACTATGATAAGAACTGATTTATACTGGCAAAAAATAACAGACCTTAAAGCGACTTTAAAAGAAGCGGGATATTCTTTAGATATCGAAACTGCGAGAACTGAACTTTCCGTAATTGAAAAGGAACTTGAAAAGGAAGAGGTTTATACCGACCTTAAAAAGAGTGCTGAATACTCTAAAAAGGCTCAAGCGATAAGGAACAAGATAGAAGTTTTCGATAGGGCTGAAAAGGCTATTTCAGACGCTGAAGAGATGATTACTTTAAGTGAAGAAGAAAACGACGACAGTTTTATGGCGGAAGTTGAACTTGAACTTAAAGAAGCGGAAGAAGATATCGAAAAAATTCGCTTGCAAGCCCTTCTTCGCGGAAAGTACGACTCGTCAAGTGCAATAATGACCTTGCACGCTGGCGCAGGCGGAACTGAGGCGTGCGACTGGACTGAAATGCTTTACAGAATGTACATTTTATACTCTGAAAAGCACGGCTATAAACTTACTGAACTCGACCGTTTAGAAGGGGATAGTGCGGGCATAAAGTCGGTGTCGTTTAAAGTTGAAGGCGTTAACGCTTACGGATACTTAAAAGCCGAAAAAGGCGTTCATAGGTTGGTTAGAATATCGCCGTTCGATGCAAACGCTAGAAGGCAAACATCGTTCTCATCCGTTGAAGTTATGCCCGAAATTGACAGTGACGACAGTATTGAAATTCGCCCCGACGAGATAAAGGTTGACACCTATCGTTCGTCAGGCGCAGGCGGTCAACACGTAAACAAAACCGAGTCTGCAATAAGAATAACGCACATTCCAACGGGAATTATTGTAGCGTGCCAAAACGAGCGTTCGCAAATTCAAAACAGAGAACAAGCAATGCGCATGCTTATGAGTAAACTCGTTGAAAGAAGAGAAGCCGAAAAGATGGCTGAGGCGCAAGAGATTAAGGGCGAGATTAAAAAGATAGAGTGGGGTAGTCAAATTCGCTCCTACGTATTCTGTCCGTACACTTTGGTTAAAGACCATAGAACAGGCGCTGAAAACTCTAACGTTCAAGCGGTTATGGACGGTGACATTGATTTGTTTATCGTAGATTATCTTAAAAAATCGTAATGAAATATTTTGATAAAATGAAAACGGCATCTTTAAAAGAAGATGCCTTAATACTTGCAATAGAATCGAGTTGCGACGAGACTGCCGCATCGGTTATAAAGGGCGGTAGAGAAATTTTGTCGTCCGTTATTATGAGTTCTATGGCGGAACATATTCCCTTTGGCGGAGTAGTTCCTGAAATTGCGTCTCGTATGCACACGACTGCAATTTCCTTAACCGTAGAAAAAGCGGTGGCGGACGCTAATATCACTCTTAGCGATTTAGACGCTATTGCCGTAACCTACGGCTCGGGGCTTATAGGCGCGCTCTTAGTCGGCGTTTCGTACGCCAAGGCGCTTGCCTTTTCGCTCGGTATTCCGCTCGTTCCAGTAAACCACGTTCGCGGGCACGTTTCGGCAGGATACTTGACCGATAAGGCGCTTAAACCACCTTTTATATGCTTGCTTGCAAGTGGTGGACACACCGCGATTATCGACGTTAAGGACTATTATACTTATGACGTGTTAGGTGGTACGCTCGACGATGCCGCCGGTGAAGCGTTCGATAAAGTAGCAAGGGTTTTAGGCTTAGAGTACCCCGGTGGGCCAAACGTTGAAAGGCTTGCAAGAAACGGAGAAAACTCTATTGAACTTCCGCCTATGCTAAAAGGTAAAAAAGGTTACGATTTCTCGTACAGCGGACTTAAAACGGCGGTTATTAACTACGTTCACACCAAAGAGCAAAAGGGCGAATATTATAGCAAGGAAGACTTGGCTTGTTCCTTTCAGTCCTCCGCCCTTGATATCCTAGTTAAAAAAGCGCTTTTAGCGGTTAAGGAAAAGGGTTACAACGTTTTATCGGTAGGCGGTGGCGTATCGGCAAACGGATATTTGAGAGAAAAACTAATAAACGAGTGTAAAAAGAAGAATATTAAACTCGTTCTTCCCGAAAAGAAACTTTGCACCGACAACGCGTGTATGATAGGTGCGGAAGGATATTTACAATATCTTAGCAAAAACTTTGCGGATATCGATTTAAACGCCAACGCTTTCGTCGATATAACTGCAACGAGGTAGAGATGGACAACAAACCGATAACTAGCGACGTTTGCGATCAAAACGTTAGGTCAAAATACGGAAAATTCGCTAGTATTATAGGAATAATTTTTAATATTGTGCTTTGCGGAATTAAACTTGTTGCAGGGTTTATTTCGGGCTCGGTTGCCGTTATTGCGGACGCGCTCAATAACCTTGGCGACGCGTCTTCAAGCGTTATAAGTTTCGTAGGCTTTAAACTCTCTTCGCGCCCGGCGGATAAAGAACACCCCTACGGCCACGGCAGATACGAGTACGTTTCGGCGTTTATAGTTACCATTTTAATAATGGTTATCGGCGTGGAACTTTTAAAGAGCGGTATTGAAAAGATTATAACGCCGTCAAGCGTAACCTTTTCAGCGATTGCGGTAATTATCTTAGCAGTTTCGATAGTAGCGAAGATATTTTTATCAATTTTCAACAATATTGCTGGCAAAAAGATAAAGTCGGATGCGCTAAGGGCAACTTCCGTTGACGCTAGGAACGACGCTATATCAACGACCGCAGTTTTACTATCTTTAATTTTAAGTTCGTTTATAGATTTCCCTATCGACGGAATTATGGCGGTAGCGGTTGCCTTATTTATTATGGTAAGCGCACTAGGGCTCGTTAAAGATACTTTGGCAAGTTTACTTGGCCGTCCGCCCGAAAAGGAAAAGATTGACGAAATTAAGGAAAAACTTTTAAGTTACGAAGGTGTTTTAGGTATACACGACCTTATTGTTCACGATTACGGTGTGGGTAGAACTTTTGCTTCCGTTCACGTTGAAATGGCTGCGGAAGGGGACGTTATCGAGAGCCACGAACTCATCGACAAAATAGAAAAGAATTTCTTAGAAGAAGATAAACTTGAAATAGTAATTCACTACGACCCAGTATCAACGACCAACCCCTTAGCCGTTGAAATGAGAGAGTTTTTGCATTTAAGCATTAAAAAAGTTGACTCTTGCCTTTCCGTGCACGACGTGAGAATCGTTGACGGCAAGTTTAGGAATATAGTAATTTTCGACTGCGTTATGCCGTTTAATCTCGACAAGACCGAACAACAAGTAAAAGACGGAATTTGTAAAATAATTAAAGAAAACTATCCAAAGTTCGACGCGGTTATAACGATAGATAAATCATACAACTAAATTGAGCCATTGCAATAAAAAAACGAGTGGTAAATCCACTCGTTTTTAGTTTTATAAAACTTTTGACAAAAAGTCTTTAAGTCTTTCGTTTTTGGGGTTTTCAAAGAACTCTTTCGGGGGTGCTTCTTCTTTAATAACGCCTTCGTCAATAAAGATAACGCGGTTTGCAATTTCCTTTGCAAAACCCATTTCGTGAGTTACGATAACCATGGTCATACCGTCGTTTGCCAAGTCTTTCATAAGTTCTAAAACTTCGCCAACCATTTCGGGATCTAGCGCGGAAGTAGGCTCGTCAAAGAGTAAAACCTTGGGGTTCATATTAAGCGCGCGAGCAATCGCGATACGCTGTTTTTGACCACCTGATAGGGTAGAGGGATAAACGTCCTTTTTATCGATAAGACCTATTCTTTCAAGTAATTTTTCTGCATCGGCAATCGCTTGTTCTTTGGTTTTGAGTTTAAGTTCGATAGGCGCAAGCGTCATATTGCCCATAACCGTTAAGTTATTAAAGAGATTAAAGTGTTGGAACACCATTCCCATTTGCGCTCTGCCTTTATTGATATCTAAGCGGTTTTCCCTTTCAAACTCTTTAACGTCTTTCTTGGTAACGAGTTCTTCGTGAAGTTCTTTATCGGTTGCGGTGAGCATTTTATCTTCAAGCCAAACTTCGCCTTTATTTGGTGTTTCTAAAAGGTTCATACAGCGAAGAAGAGTTGATTTACCCGAACCAGACGGTCCAATGATAACTACTTTTTCGCCTTGCTTGATATCGAGGGAAACGCCTTTTAAAACTTCGAGTTTACCAAAGTTTTTGTGAACGTTTTTAATTTGAATAATAGTATTAGCGTTTGTCACCTGCTCTCAACCTCCTTTCGATAAGTTTGATAATAAAGGTTAAACTGTAAACGATTGCAAGATAGAATAGAGCTGCAACCGTCATAGGTGCTAAGAAGTTTGCAAGTTCCTTACCACCGCCTATAATCTTTGCAACGAGCGTTAAGTCGTAAAGACCGCCTACCATAGAAACGATAGAAGTTTCCTTGATAAGCGCGATAATTTCGTTACCGATAGATGGAATAACGTTTTTAATTGCTTGCGGAATAACTATTTTCATCATGGTTTTTCTATACGGCAAGCCAAGTGCTCTACCTGCTTCGGTTTGACCGATATCAATTGATAAAATACCCGCTCTAATGCTTTCGGAAACGTATGCGCCTGAGTTGATACCAAACGCAAGTATAGCAGTTACTTCCATCGGGAAACCGCGGATAGCAAACACTACGAAAGCCATAATAAATAGTTGAAGAGCCATAGGCGTTCCGCGGAAAATAGTAGTGTAGGCGTCGCAAATTACGTTCAAAACTCGCATAACCGCGTTTTTAGACGGAACGATTTTAACTATTGCAACGAGCGTTCCTAAGATAATACCCACGACCGACGCGCCTATTGAAATTATCAACGTACATTTCAAGCCTTCAAATAGCATGCCCATATATTCAGAACTTGAAAAGATAGTTGCTAGGTTTTGGAAAAATCCAGCGTTTAAATTAAATAACATAAAAATCCTTTTAGTCAAAAAAGAAACCGCGAAACGCGGTTTCTTATTGCGTTAATTAGTCTTCAAGACCAAGGTGCTTAGATACGAGTGCGTTAATGCCAGCGTCACCGAGTTCTGCTAAAACTTCGTTAATTGCTTCTAAGAGTTCATCGTTTCCCTTAGTTACGCAGATAGCGTATTGTTCTTCAGTAGCGGTTTCAAGGTCGTAGTAAAGAGCCTTGCAAACGTAGCCAGAGTTTTTAGAAACGAGATATTCAGCGGGAAGTTTATCTACGATAACAACGTCGATTAAGTCAGCGCCTACTGCTGCGAGAGCAAGTTCAGCATTGTCGTAGGGGGTAAGTTCGCCAGTAGTACCGGAAAGTTCACCGGGGTATTCAGGACCGTCACCGTTGATTTCAATGTCAGCGTAAATGTGGCCGGTAGTATCGCGTTGAACGCCGATGTCTAAACCCATAAGGTCAGACCAGAATACGCAAGAAGTACCGTCTGTAGCAGTTCTAGTGGGCATCGTAGCGCCTGATTTGTAAATAACGTATTGTACTGAGGTGTAGTAGGGGTTAGAGAAGTCAACTCTTTCCTTACGAGCGTCGGTAATAGTGATACCAGCCGCGCCACAGTCGTACTTATCGCCACTTGCTACGTTATCGATAATAACGTCAAAGTCAGTGTTTTCAAAAACGACTTTCTTGTTAAGCTTTTCGCCAACCATGTTCATAATGTCAATGTCAACGCCCTTGATTTCAGTTCCTTCGTAATATTCAAAAGGAGCGAAGAAAGCGTTGGTATCAACGTAAATCGTATCGTTTTTGTTACAAGCCGTAAAGCAAGCTAACGTAGATACTGCTAAAATACCTGCAAGTAAAACTTTTAAGAATTTTTTCATAAAGTTTCTCCTTATATAAAATTTATTTTAAGTTACCTTATTATATAAGTATTTTTTATAGATGTCAAACGATTTTTATAAATTATTAAATTTATTCGCATTTTTATAAATTTATGCAGACTTTATTCATTTTACTGAAATTACAGTAAAAAAGTCAAAATAAAAAAGAAAAGAAGTCAAAAAAATAGCAAAAACTACTTTTAAAAAAAATGAAACTGTGATAATATAGTAGCGTACAATAAATTAAAATGGAGAAGGCTATGAAATTTACTCCCGTATACGACAAAAATTATTATCCAATGATCGTTAAACTCAACGAGTTTAGAAAAGCGGTTAAAAACGAAGAGAGCAAAACTTTAAAGATTTGCGTTGAGAGAAATAAAGGTTACAACTTTATCTACAATCTCGATATTTTCGCTGACGAGAATAAGCGTGAAGAAAACTACGGCGTTGCCGAAAGAATAATCAAAACTATTCTTTGGGTAGCGGGTGGTTACAAAATTATTCTTTCCGGCGATAAGTATATCTACGAAAGAATTAAATCTGCTTACACAAAAACTGGCGAGAGAGCGTTTGACGAAAAGTTTATGTCGGGCGTTTATGAAAGACCGTTTGAAGTTGAATACGTTGAAGAAAAAGATTTTCCCGAGGCTAAGAGTTGTTCGCTTAAAGTGGGCGGTCATTTAGACGGTTGCCGTATCGGTTTTGATGCAGGCGGTTCAGATAGAAAAGTTTCCGCGGTTATCGACGGAGAAGTAGTGTATAGTGAAGAAGTCGTTTGGCATCCCAAACTCAATTCCGACTGGCACTATCAGTACGACGGTATTATGGAATCGATGAAAACGGCTGCAAGCAAGATGCCTAGGGTTGACGCTATCGGCGTTTCTTCGGCAGGCGTTTACGTTGACAATAAGATAATGGTAGCGTCGTTATTTTTAAAAGTTCCTGAAGACGATTTTGAAAAACACGTTAAAACTATGTATATGGACATTGCCAAGGAAATCGGCGCACCCATCGAAGTTGCTAACGACGGTGACGTTACTGCGCTCGCAGGCGCAATGGACCTTAAAGACACTGCAGTTTTAGGTATTGCAATGGGAACTAGCGAAGCGGTTGGTTACATAAATCGTGAAGGTTGCTTAGAAGGTTGGCTTAACGAACTTGCGTTTGCTCCCGTTGACTATAACCGTGACGCTATGGTTGACGAGTGGTCGGGTGACTACGGTTGCGGTGTAAAATACTTCTCTCAAGATAGCGTTATCAAACTTGCCGAAAACGCAGGCTTTAAGTTTGAAGAAGGTTTATCCCCCGCTGAAAAGTTAAAAGTTATTCAAAAACTTATGGCTGAAGGCGATGAAATGGCTAAGAACATCTACGCTTGTATCGGTATTTACTTGGGTTATACTATCGCTTATTACAGCGAGTTCTACGATATCAAGCACGGATTATTACTCGGCAGAGTAACGTCTGGTAAAGGTGGCGATATTATTTTAGAAAAGGCAAACGAAGTAATAAAGGCGGAATTTCCTGAATACGCTGGTATTAAACTTCAAATGCCCGATGAATCGAATAAGCGCGTAGGGCAGTCTATTGCGGCAGCATCTCTCCCCGAACTTTAATTTAATCCGTTATTTGCTTCGCAAATCGGCTATTTAGCCAAAGATTCCGTACAAAGAGTACGCGTACTTTGGCTAGAATAACCGCCTTGCTTGCAACTAACGTCTTAAATATACTATCAAGCAATGACCAACAAGGTCAATCGTTACCGCACCGCCTTTACGAGCCTTGTCTTGCTTGCAACTAACGTCTTAAATCTAGTTAACAAAAACGAGATTGCCGTCGAGCCTTGTCTTGCTTGCAACTAACGTCTTAAAAACGTTTACAAACTTAACAATTTAAAAACGAGTGGGTAACACTCGTTTTTTTATGCAAAAAAACTCAAAATTAAACAACCTTTTTTAAAAATCGCCAAACGAGATAACTTAATATAAAGTTATGGCTAAAAGATACGTTATTACGTCTGGTAAAGGCGGAGTTGGAAAAACTACTATAACTGCAAATTTAGGGCTTAAACTTGCCGAGAGCGGAATGAGAGTTGCCGTTGTGGACGGCGACTTAGGACTCAATAATTTAGACGTGCTAACCGGTGTTGAAAACAAGGCGATTTTCGACCTATCGGACGCTATTAAGGGAAAATGTAGGGTAAAACAAGCGCTCGTTGAAAGCCCGCTTAACAGGAATTTATTCGTTCTTCCTTCGTGCCATACGCTATCGTTTAACGAGATAAGCGGACAAGACGTGAAAAACGCGATAGACTCAATCGACGGACTGTTTGACTATATCCTTATCGACTGCCCGGCGGGTATTGACGTAGGCTTTCATAGAGCAGTCAGTTCCGCAGAGTACGCGATAGTTATAGTAACGCCAACCGTTTCGAGTGTGAGAGATGCGGATAAAGTTATTTCGATACTCAAAAGTTATCCCCTAAAAAGCGTTTCAATAATAGTTAACAAAATTCGTGGCGATTTGGTTTTGAGTGGAAAAAGTCTATCCGAAAGCGATATTGAAAACACCTTAAAAACGGAACTTTTAGGCGTTATTCCCGAACTTGACGAGTTTAATTCGCTATACGCACAAGGGTTAGTTGGCGAGGGCGAAAAGGCGATAAAACTAATATCGCTTAATATGCTAGGAAAAACATCTAAAACCTACGATTATTTAAAAAAATATTCGGGGTTTTGGGGCAGTATAAGAAAGGAACTTAAGCGCAGGTTATGAAAAAGAGAGAAAACATTTTAAAAGACATAATTTTAAACGACAGGCTAATGCTCAGCAAGGATACGTCCGAGATGATTTGTTACGATTTAAAAAACGTTTTAAACGAGTATTTTAACCTTGACGGTGGCGTTAGTATTTGCGTTGAGCCAGAAAAAGATTGTTATATAATAACAATAACTGCAAGAGCCGTTGCAATAAAGAGTTTTGGCGTGATTAAATAGTTGTAATTGAGTTTAATTTGTGATATAATAAAACAAAGGAGAAAATTATGGAATTTCAAAAAGTATTAGACGGTAGATATTCAGTTAGAAGTTACAAGCAAACGCCTGTTGAAGATGAAAAGATTGAAGCGATTTTAAACGCTGCACGCATTGCGCCGACCGCTAAAAATAGCCAACCGCAAAAGATTTTCGTAGTAAAAAGCGAAGACGGTATGAACAAGGTAAGAGAACTTACCACTTGCCATTTCGACGCTCCGCTCGTTTTTATTATTTGTGGCGATAGCGATAGGGCTTGCATTTTAAAGTCCAACGGTAAAAACTTTATGGAAATTGACTGTGCTATCGTTCAAACGTATATGATGCTCAAAGCGTCTGACTTAGGTCTTGGCACTTGTTGGGTGGGAAGAATTATGCCCGAAGACGTTAAAACGGCTTTTAATCTTCCTGAAAATTTGGTCGTTTACGGATTCTTGGTTGCAGGTTATCCGTCTGACGAATGTGAGCCTGCGCCTAGGCATTTCGAGCGTTTACCGCTTGATGAATTTGTAAAGGAACTTTAATATTTTAGCCGAGAGTTATCGCTCTCGGCATTTTTTTGCGCGCATATGCGTATAATAATTACTCAAAACGTTTGTAAAATATAAAAAACTATGCTATAATATATCGCGTATGAATTGTATTGAGAAGATGTACAAAGAAATTGAGGAGATTTTGAGAAAGGAAAGGGAAGAAGCGGAAAGGCTTGCCGTTCCCGTTCGCGAGATAAAGCACGGTTTTTCGCAAGACGAGTCCTTTTTAACTCAAGTGGAAGAATTTTCACCCGTTGACTATCTTTCTATGATAGAACTTTCAAACGAGTGGGATAAAAAGCCTTTACCCGAAGATAGGGCAAAGGCGTTTTGCTCGTTCATTTTCAAAAAGTACTTATGCTTTAACAAAATTTCGTTTAACGCGGATAATTTTTTAGAAAAACTTCAATCTGCGCTTAACGAGAGTAAAGATTTACTTAAAACGTTAACGGAATACGAAAATGATTTTATCGACCTTTTAGGTGGTGAAACGGAAGAGTTAAAAGCGTACTTTACAAATCCCTACAACGCCTTATTTAAAGGGGAAGACGGTTACTTTGCAGTAATTTATAAAGGAAAGTTTAGCGACGTTAAGCGTCCTTTCGGCTTTAACCCCAACCAAATGAAGAAGATTATCAAAGAAAATCTAGAAGAATATCTTAAAGATTTCAAGCCCAAGTTCAAGTCGGAAAAAGAGTACAACGCTTTTTCAAACACTTTAAAAGCCGAAGTCAACAAATCTGAACTCGCGCCTATTGAACTTGAAAAGTCTTGCGTATCAAAACTCTTTGAAGTTTTATCTAAAAACGGTTTAAGTCAACCCGCGTTTGAAAGTTACCTTGAAGAAAAAGGATATTTACTGGTAAAACAAGGAAATTATTATTTTAGGAAAAAGGCGTACGAAGAGTACGCTGAATATAAAAAAATAGAATTCCGATACTAAGGAAACTTAGAATATAAACGGAATACAAAGGAGTAAAATTTTTTAAAATGCCAGACGGCTCGTTACCACTGCTAATTGCGATAATAGCACTAATTATATTATCCGCATTTTTCTCGGCAATAGAAACGGCTTACACAAGCCTCAACACCATTAAACTTAAAAGTCTTTCGCAAAAGGATAAAAAGTTTAAAAAAGTATTGTCCCTTTACGAAAGGTACGATAAACTCATAACTACGATACTTATAGGCAACAATATCGTTAACATCACCGCATCGTCGCTTGCACTTTTGTTTTTCACGAAGGTAATGCGCGAAGGTTCGTTTCTAGATCCGTCGTTCGTATCGACGGCAGTCGTTACGATAGTCGTATTGATATTTGGCGAAATTTCTCCCAAGTGTATAGCAAAATCATATCCGGAAAAACTCGCGTCGTTTTTCTATCCGTTTATTATTTTGTGCTATTATCTTTTTTATCCGCTTACCATATTGTTTGGATTATTCAAAAAACTTTTAAACGTTATATTTAGGCTTGACCACGAGGAAGCGATTACCGATGAAGAACTCATCACCATCGTTAACGAAGCGGAAGAGGACGGAACGCTTAAAGAAGAAGAGTCCAACCTTATTCGCTCGGCGATAGAGTTTGACGATTTGGAAGTTAAAGATATTTTAGTTCCAAGAATTAACGTTATATCAATTCCGTTTGACGCGACAAAGCAAGAAATAAAGAAAATTTTCGATTCCGAGAGATATTCTCGTATTCCTGTGTATAGAGACACGATAGACAGTATCGTTGGCTTTATCCACGAAAAAGATTTTTACCGCAACTATCAAAAGCAAGATTTTTCCGTAAAAGACATTATGCAAAAGGTAGTTTTCGTAGTAGAGCACACTAAGATTTCCGCCTTACTTAAAAAGTTACAGGCGAGAAAGGTGCATATGGCAGTCGTATTAGACGAGTACGGTGGAACTGCTGGTATCGTAACGGTAGAAGACATCATTGAAGAACTCGTTGGTGAAATTTACGACGAGTACGATGAAGAAAGCGAACTTCTTAAACAACTTGATGAAAAGACTTTCGTCGTTAACGGCTCGCTCGAACTTGACAAGTTCTTTGAAAAGTTTGACCTTTTAGAAGAAGACGAAGAGTACGACGCTAACACAGTGAGTGGTTTCATAACCGAACTCTTAGGCGAGTTACCGCTAACTGGCAGAAAGTTCAACTATAAAAATTTAAGTTTTCAAGTAACTAGAACTACTATGAAAAAGGTAGTTGAGGTTACCGTTACCGTCTTTGACGAAATAATTGAAGAATAAACTATTTTTACCCACTTTTCAAGTGGGTAAAGTTTACGGAGGAAAAATGAACGACAAAATCTTTTTACATCCATCAAATATATTACTTCCTAACTTTTCAAAAGTTGACGGTGCTAAGTGGGCAGTTATCGCTTGCGATCAATACACAAGCGAGCCAAAGTACTGGGAAAAGGCGAAGGAGTTGGTAGGCGACGAGCCGTCCACGTTATCGCTTATTCTTCCGGAAGTATATTTAAACGAGGCTAGCACCCGCGTTCCGCTTATCAACGCTAATATGGAAGAGTACTTAAAGGGCGTTTTAATAGAGCACAAAAACTCTATGATATACACCGAACGCGTTCAGCGTGACGGTAGGGTTAAGCACGGCGTAGTCGCTATGATTGACCTTGAAGAGTACGATTTTTCCGTAGGCTCAAAGTCGTTAATTCGTGCAACTGAAGGCACGGTTTTAGAGAGAATTCCGCCTAGGGTTGAAGTTAGAAAAAACGCGTCTATTGAACTTCCGCACGTAATGCTACTTATTGACGACGATAAAAAGACCGTAGTCGAGCCGATAACTGAAAAGGTTAGTTCCTTAGAAAAGGTTTACGATTTTGAACTTATGCAGTGTGGCGGAAAAGTTTCAGGTTATTTAGTTGATGAAAAAGACTTTGAGAGAATAAATTCCGCGTTATCTCTTCTTATCAGCGACGAAAATGCGCTTAGGCTTTACGGCAACGCTCCGTCCAAACTACTATTTGCGGTGGGTGACGGCAACCACTCTCTTGCAACGGCGAGAACTTGTTACTTAAACGTCAAAAAACAACTTGGGGACAAGGCTTTAAGTCATCCCGCAAGGTATGCTCTCGTTGAAATCGTTAACCTTCACGACGATGCTTTGGAGTTTGAACCCATATATAGAGTGATGTTCGGCGTTGACGTTAAAAAGGTTGTTTCCGCCCTTAGCGATTACGCTAAAACGCTTAGCGGAAACGAGCCAAAGCAAACGGTAAAAATAGTAACTAAAACTAAAGAGTTTGAAATTGAGTTTGCTCATCCTGAAAAGCAACTTACCGTTGGCACTTTGCAAGACTTTATCGACGATTATTTAACTAAAAACGACGGTGAAGTCGACTATATCCACGGGGAAGACAGCGTTTTAGATTTATCTAAAAACGACGACGCAATAGGTTTTATTTTCAGCGGTATAAAAAAGTGCCAACTCTTTAAAACGGTAATATACGACGGTGCGCTTCCTAGAAAGACCTTTTCAATAGGGCACGCGTACGACAAGCGCTATTATATTGAAAGTAGAAAAATTAAGGAGTAATTTTTATGAAAAGAAAAATATTATCCCTTTTAACCTTGACTTTAATATTATCCGCTAGTTTATTTACTCTTACTGCTTGTGGTGGCGGTGGCGATCCGCACGTGCACGCGTATACTGAAACGACGGTGGGTGCAACTTGTACCCAAGAAGGTTACACTAAACACGAGTGTTCTTGCGGTGATACCTATAACGATACTTTCGTTTCTAAACTTACACACAGTTTAAACGCAAACGGTGAGTGTTCAACTTGTACGGCTACTGCTAGCGAAGGTTTGAGAATAACTAAACTTAGCGGTAAGGATGAATACAGTTTAAAGGGCATAGGCACTTATATTGGAACGGAAGTGATTATTCCGTCTTCGGTTAGTGATTGCCCGGTAACGGATATTAACTCGTCTGCCTTTAAAAACAAAGAAATTGAAGCGATATATATTCCGTCAACTGTAAAAAATATCGGCAAGCAAGCGTTTTACGGTTGCACGTCGCTTAAAAAAGTAATATTTTACGGTGACGATGCTAGTCAAATCGAGGCGATCGGCAACGAAGCTTTCTACGAATGTAGCAACTTAACGACTGTTGCTTTTGGTCAAGGTTGTCAATTATCGTCCTTGGGAGATTTCGTTTTTAATGGTTGTGATGCATTAGAGTTAACTGAATTGAACGGTGGGTTATACCTTTTAAGTGGCAACGCTCCGCTCGTGTTTATGGGAATAAAAGACGATAGCGCAACTTCTTTAACGATAGCCGACGGCACGAGAATTATTTATCAAAATGCGGCAGATAGAAACGATAACCTTGTAGAAGTATCCTTACCAAATTCTATAAAGCAAATTTGTAGCGAAGCGTTTTATGAAAGCGTTAATATAAAAACCGTAACGTTTAGTGGAACTTATAACGAGTGGGCTGTTATCAACTTTGCCGACTCTTATTCACCTCACTATTACTCTCGCGGAGTAATAACTGAAGAGTTAGATAAAAAATCAGTTACGTTATCGGCTGAAAAAATTAGCGATTACGCATTTAATAATTTTATAAATATTGAATCTTTAACTTTGGCTAACAGCGTTAAAAGCGTTGGAGAAAAAGCCTTCGTAAACTGTTATAGAATTAGGGAATTAAAAATAGGAAGCGGACTTGAAAGTGTAGGCGATAAGGCGTTTGAAGGTTGCACGAAAATATTCGAGATTTGTAACGATTCGGCTCTTATGCTTACGGCAGGAAGCGTTGATAACGGATACGTTTCAGCGTACGCTAAAAATATTTACAGTTCAAAAAAGGGTAAATCAAAATACGTACTTAGCAACGATTTTTACACCTTTAACGACGGCACTAATAATTTGTTAATTGATTACGTTGGTGAAGGCCAAGTAGTTACGATACCTTCTAACGTACAAAGAGTAGAAAATTACGCTTTATATAACAAGAGTTTTATAACTCAATTAAATATCACCGAGGGCGTTAAAGAAATTGGCGACTATGCGTTCGCAGGGCTTAACCAAATAACCGAAATAACTCTTCCCGATAGTTTACAAAAAATCGGCAACAACTCTTTCGATGGTTGTTCAAAAGCCGAAGTTATTAATTTCTCAAAAACGAGAACTTTAGAAACTATAGGCGACTATGCTTTTGCAAACTGCTCGTCACTTACCGAAGCTATTCTTCCCGATGGTTTGAAAAAGACCGGTAACTATTCCTTTAACCTTTGCTCAAATTTACTTTTGTTTAGTATGCCGGCAAGTTTAGAAGAAGTTTCTTGGTATATGGTTAACGGCTGTTATAAATGCACGGAACTTTGGTTTAGGGGAATAGAAGGTAAAAACGAAAAAGGCGTAGGTTTCACCGAGATGCTTAAACCACATGGAAAATTGTGGTGGAACTGGTACTATCAATGTGGTACTTCTATAGTTAAATATCCCAAAGCAAACGGCGTTGAATATATAGAATATGATTTTGAAGGTGCTCACGGAAGGGGTTAATTTTAATTCTTAAAGAAGAAAAAAGCCTTGCAAAAAATGCAAGGCTTTTTTCGTGCCGTTTTTTGTAAAAAATAGGCATAAATTGCTTGACAAACGCATATCCATATTATATAATAATCACGGAATTAGCAATGGCTAACAAGTTTTTTAAGGAGTTTATATGGACTTAAGCGTAGCGGAAATCGGCAGAGAATATATCGTTAAAGAAATTGCAACTGACGATGAAGAACTTAATTCCTTTTTATTCTCGTTAGGTTGTTATAAAGGCGAGCCTATAACCGTTATTGCTCACAAAAGGGGCGGTGCGGTGGTTGCTATAAAGGACGCGCGTTATAATATAGATAAAGATTTAGCAAAGGCCATTAAAGTTGAAGAATAGTCGATATAGTTTATTTTTTTGCAAAATTGTTAGCAATAACTAACAAGAAATTTAAGGAGAAGATTATATGAGAATTGCACTTGCAGGCAACCCAAACAGCGGAAAGACTACGATGTACAACGCGCTTACTGGTAGCAATGAAAAAGTGGGCAACTGGGCAGGGGTTACCGTTGATAAAAAAACTCACGCTATTAAAAAGTCGTATAGCGGGGACGTTGAACTTATTGCGGTGGACTTACCAGGCGCGTACTCTATGAGTCCGTTCACAAGCGAAGAGTCCATCACTTCAAGTTACGTTAAAAACGAAAAGCCGGACGCGATTATAAATATCGTTGACGGAACTAATTTAAGCAGAAGTTTATTTTTCACCACTCAACTTTTAGAACTTGGTATTCCGGTTGTAGTAGCGCTTAATAAAACGGACGTTAACAAGAAAAAAGAAACCGTTATTGACGTTAAACTTTTATCTCAAAAACTTAACTGTCCGGTTATTGAAACGGTGTCTACTAAGGGTAACGGACTTAAAGAACTCGTTAGCGTTGCAAAAGGCTTGGTTGGAAACGGTCAAAAAGCACCCTACGAGCAAGGCGACGTTGATTTAACCGACAAAGAAGTGGTTGAAATTGCCGATAGAAAGCGTTTTGAGTTTGTTAACAAAATAGTAAAAGAAGTAGAAACGCGTAAAGTATTTACTAAAAACGCCAACCGTCAAGACAAAATCGATGACATTTTAACTAACAAGTGGGTAGGTCTTCCCATCTTTGCAGTAGTAATGTTTTTAGTTTTCGGCATATCTCAAGCGTGGCTTGGCCCGTGGATAGCGGATACCTTCGTGGGTTGGCTAGAATTAGGGCAAGAACTCGTTGCAAGCGCACTCCCTGAAACCATTTGGTCGTCAATACTCGTTGACGGTATTATAGGCGGTGTAATTGCCGTAATAGGCTTTTTGCCACTCGTTATGATAATGTACTTTTTAATTGCGATATTAGAAGACTGCGGTTATATGGCGAGAGCGTCGGTAGTACTTGACCCGATATTTAAAAAAGTTGGCTTATCTGGTAAATCGATAATTCCTTTCGTAATCGGTACTGGTTGTTCAATCCCCGGTATTATGGCTTGTAGAACGATAAGAAACGAGAGGGAAAGAAGATCAACCGCTATGCTCACACCGTTTATGCCGTGCGGTGCAAAACTCCCGGTTATCGCACTTTTTGCAGGCGCGTTCTTTAAAGATTCTGCGTGGGTAGGCGTAACGATGTATTTCGTAGGTATCGTGCTTATTCTTTTATGCGCGCTTCTTATCAATGCGCTCACTGGTTATAGAGTAAGAAAAAACTTCTTTATAATCGAACTTCCCGAATATAAAATCCCAAGCGTTTGGGGTGCGTGCAAATCTATGCTTTCAAGAGCGTGGGCGTACATAGTAAAAGCTGGAACTATCATTTTGGTATGTAACTTCGTAGTTCACGTTATGCAAACGTTCGACTGGACGTTTAGCGTAGTTGAAGCAAACCAGTCTATTCTTCACGATATAGCAACTCCGTTTGCTTACGTAATCGCCCCGGTAATCGGCGTATGCGCTTGGCAACTTGCCGCTGCAGCGGTTACGGGCTTTATCGCAAAGGAAAACGTAGTTGGCACTTTGGCGGTATGTTTTATCGGGCTTGAAAACTTAATCGATACCGAAGAACTTGCCTTAATGGCAGGCGCTGGCGAAGCGGTTGCAGGCGTTATGGCAATAACTAAGGTTGCGGCACTTGCGTATCTTATGTTTAACTTATTCACGCCACCGTGTTTTGCGGCAATCGGTGCTATGAACTCTGAAATCAAGAGCAAAAAGTGGCTTTTTGCAGGCATCGGTCTTCAATTTGCAGTAGGTTTTACCGTATCTTTCTTAGTATTCTTCTTCGGCACGCTTTTTACAGGCGGTAGTTTAGGTGCAGTTTGGATGCCTATCGTCGGCTGGGTAGTAGTTCTTTTGATAGTGGCGTTGTTTACGTTCATAATTATTAAAAAGAACAAAGAACTTAAAAAGGAATACGAATTAAAAGCGTAAAAGGTAAAAATTATGTG
This sequence comes from Christensenellaceae bacterium, assembly GCA_045536835.1. GTDB lineage: Bacteria > Bacillota > Clostridia > Christensenellales > Borkfalkiaceae > HGM11412. The sequence goes on along the minus strand of JAZSOI010000014.1, from coordinate 4,120 downwards.
GGCAACTATTATAACTATATCCATTATCGTACTTGCAGTTGGCGGAGCGTTATTTTATATAATAAAAGCAAAGAAAAGCGGTAAGAAATGTATAGGCTGTCCCTACTGCGATTCGTGTTCTAAAAAAAACTGTAACGACGAGAAAAAGGCTTGAGAAATCAAGCCTTTTCTATTGACTTTTAAAACGCTGGTGTTAAAATATATTTAAATATATATTTTAGGAGTTATTTATGAAGACTGGATATTCAAAACTTGTAATAAATCCACCGTACGGTTTCCCTATTCTTGGATATTATATTCCAAGAAACGTAAAAGGCGTTAACGACGATTTGTTCGCTCGCGCCGTCGCTTTTTCAGACGGGGATAGAAAAGCGGTTGTTATCGCGCTTGACGTTGGTCAACTTCCGCAAGCAATATTTGATAAGATTAAAGATTTAGTATCCGCTGACGCAGGCGTTGAAAGGGACGGTATTTTTATAAACTGTTCTCACACTCATACTGGCCCAGTAATAGGCAAGGACCTTGGCACTTCTTCTGAAAGCACTCCCGAATACGAGTCGTTTTTAGTAAATACTGCGCGCGACGTTGCCGTTTACGCTTTCCAAAACCTTAGAGAAAGTGAGTTTAGCGTTGCTAAAACGGAAGTTAAAGGCGTGTCGTTCGTTCGCCGTTATAGAATGAAAGACGGCTCGGTTGCAACCAACCCCGGCGTTAAAAACCCAAATATAGTAAACGCCTTAGGTACTCCCGACGAAACGGTTAGAGTAGTTAAGATTAAAAGGGACGGCGGTGAAGATATATTGCTCGTAAATTTTGGCACACACCCCGATAGTGTTGGTGGGGAATTGTTGTCGGCGGACTATATGGGCGTCGTTTGTAAAACGCTTGAAAACGCACTTGGAAATACTAAATGTATATTCCTTTTAGGTTGTCAAGGCGACGTTAATCACGTCAACGTCAACCCAACTCCCGAAGAAGAAGCAATTTCGGTTATTGATTTTGATAGCGTTCCTAGAAGTTACGCTCACGCCGAGTATATGGGTAGAAAAATCGCAGGTGCGGTGCTTTCCGTAATTTCGGTTACTAAACCTGTAAAGACGGACAAGATAACTTACACAACTACGACTATCGACCTTCCGTCCAACCAAGAAAACGATAAACTCGAAGAGGCGAGATATATCTACGGTATGTTTGAAAGCGGTAGGGCAAGCGAACTTCCGTATAAGGAAATGGCGCTCACCACCGCAGTTGCAAGGGCAAAGCGAATAATCAATCTTGAGCACGGCCCTCATAGTTTTCCGTTCAATTTCTCTGCAATAAGTCTTGGCGACTTGGTGTTTGCTGGTATCGGCGGAGAGCCGTTTACCGAAATCGGCAGAAGAATTTGCGAAAATTCGCCGTTTAAAGAAACCGTTCTTTGCTGTTTAACCAACACGGCGGGTGGATATATTCCCAACTCTTCATCTTATGATGAAGGCGGTTACGAAGCGGGAACTACCGTTATCAAAAAGGGTGGCGACGATATTATGGTTAACGGCATGACTGAAATGCTTAAAAAACTATATAACGAATAAAAAAAGTGTGGCAATTTGCCACACTTTTTATTTTTTCATAGTATTGCACTCTATAAAGTATCTGCTTGCAAGAGAAAGGTAATGGTTCTTTTTTTGATAGAGATAAATGTTTCTCTCAGCGCGACTATCCGATATTGCGTAGTAACAAATTTGGCGCTCGGAGTTTAAACTTTTAACGAGCGTATCGCTGATAAACGATATCGCCATACCAGCGCAAGAAACGTTAAACGCAGTTACTTGTTGGTCGAGTTTAAACAACACGTTTGCGTTGACGTTATACTCTTTAAGAAGTTTTTCCGCCCTTTTACCAGTATCGTTTTCGGGGTTTAATAAAACGAAAGGGAGATTATCAAAAAGACTTAAATCAACGCCCATATCGCTTTTTAAATGTGAGTTATTTTTAACGTCACTTTCGCTCAGTTTAAACTTTGTAAGTTTTTTATTTATCTCAAATGATTTTGGAACGGCAAGAAGTAGCCTTTCGGTTGAAAAAACGCTCGATAGGATGTTTTCGTCTTCATTTATCGCGTTGTCGATAAGGATATCGAGTTCACCGCTAGACAGTTTATTCATAAGTTTTTTAGTGCTGTCCTCATAAATTTCAAACTTAATTTGCGGGTGCGTTGCGTTGAATTTTGATATTAGTTTTGGAAGAACTAAGGAAGAAAAGAAACTCGTTCCGCCAACTCTTATAGTGCCCTTTAAAAGTTTAGTGTGGTCTGAAACGTAGCGCTCGAAGTTTTTTTCCATTTCCATAATTTCAAGCGCGCACTTAACGTACTCTTCGCCAACTTCTGTAAGTTTTAAAGGGTTACTCGAACGGTCAAAGATAGGCTCGGAAATCTTTTGTTCAATTCTCTTAATCGAAGCCGACAACGACGGTTGCGACACGAACAGCGCCTCTGCCGCTTTAGAGAAACTTTTTTCGCGATAAATTGCTAGCACGTATTCCTTATTTTTAAACATAACGCCACCTATAATTTTAAAGTTATACAAATTATGATTTAATATATATTTGATTATACACCGTTTAAGTAGTATAATCAAGTCGAAAGATAAAAAAAGGAGTAAAATTATGCAAAAATTTAGGCTAGAAAGCGACTCTATCGGTCAAAGGGAAGTTCCTATTGACGCGTACTACGGCGTTCAAACTCTCCGCGCACACGAAAACTTTAAAATTAACGGAATAAAAGCTCATCCAGAATTTATTAAATCTATAATAGAAATAAAAAAGGCTGCCGCTATTGCAAACGGAAAGGCAGGCGCGATAGACGAGCGCATTTCAAACGCAATGGTTACGGCGTGCGACGAGATTTTAGGTGGGAAATTCCACGATAATTTTATCGTTGACGCAATTCAGGGCGGTGCGGGTACTTCTTTTAATATGAACGCAAACGAAGTCGTTTCCAACCGCGCGATAGAGATACTTGGTGGTGAAAAGGGCGATTATACCATCGTTCATCCAAACGACCACGCAAACTGCGGTCAGTCGACTAACGACGTGTACCCAAGCGCCGGCAAAATAGCAACGATAAGGCTTTTACAAAGGGTAATTTCCGCGCTCGAAGAGTTTTCAAACGCCATTGATAAAAAGGCGATAGAGTTCGACGGCGTGTTGAAGATGGGTAGAACTGAAATGCAAGACGCAGTTCCCATAAGTTTCGGTCAAGCGTTCTCGGCTTATTCAAAAGCGATTAAGCGCGATATTAGAAGATTTAACGAAGCGATAAAGGAACTTTCCGTTCTAAATATGGGTGGAACTGCTATCGGCACGTGCATAACCGCCGATAAAAACTACGTTAAAAACGTAGTTCCCGTGCTTGCAAAGGTAACTGGGTTAGAGTTATCTCAAGCGGACGATTTGATTGACTCAACTCAAAACCTTGACTCTTTCGTTTACGTATCTGGAATTATTAAGTCGCTTGCTAGCACGTTATCTAAAATGGCGAACGACTTGCGCTTAATGTCTTCAGGTCCGCGCGCTGGCTTTGCTGAAATCAATCTCCCTGCAAAGCAGAACGGCTCGTCGATAATGCCGGGCAAGGTAAATCCCGTTATCCCCGAAGTTATCAACCAAATAGCGTTCAACGTTATCGGTAACGACGCGACTATCACTATGGCAGTAGAGGCAGGGCAACTTGAACTCAACGCTTTCGAGCCGATTATTTTCTACTGCTTATTCGAGTCGCTTGAAACGATAGCAAACGGCGTTAGAATTTTTACTAAGGACTGCATTGAAGGGTTAACCGTAAACGAAGACGTTTGTCACGACGAAATCGAAAAGAGTATCGGTATCGTAACTTCGCTTTGCCCCTTTATCGGTTACACGAAAGCGGCTAGCATTGCGAAAAAAGCACTTAGGGAAAACAAGAACGTAAGAGACGTTTTAATTGAAGAAAACGTTTTATCAAGTGAAGAGTTAAACAAACTTTTAGACCCTAAAAAAATGATATAAATTTTCGGTCTTTACAAAAAAACGAAACCGTGTTATAATAACCTAAAATCAGCGCAAGGGGGTTAGGTATGAGATATCGCGAGTCGGAAGA
>JAZSOI010000037.1:0-39819 GCA_045536835.1 Christensenellaceae bacterium | reverse complement strand
TAAATCTTTCGTCATAACACCGCTCATAAGCGTATCTATGCAAGCCTTTTCAAGTTTTTCGCCAAACTCGATAAGTTTAGGTAAATTATCAAGTTCGCCACGCTTTTTGAACGCGCCAGTCCAAGCAAATATAGTTGCCATGGGGTTGGTTGACGTCTTTTCGCCTTGTAAGTACTTATAGTAGTGGCGAGTAACCGTGCCGTGTGCCGCTTCGTATTCAAAATTACCATCGGGGGAAACGAGAACGGAAGTCATCATAGCAAGCGAGCCAAACGCGGTGGAAACCATATCGCTCATAACGTCGCCGTCGTAGTTTTTAAGCGCCCAAATGAAACCGCCTTTACTGCGAATTACCCTTGCAACCGCATCGTCGATAAGAGTGTAGAAATATTCGATGCCAAGTTCGTTAAACTTTTCTTTAAATTCGTTTTCGTAAATTTCTTCAAAGATAAGTTTAAAGGTTTGGTCGTATTTTTTAGAAATGGTATCTTTGGTTGAAAACCATAAACTTTGCTTTTTGTCAACCGCGTAGTTAAAACACGAACGCGCAAAAGACTTGATTGAACTATCTTTATTGTATTGACCTTGGAAGACGCCGTCGCACTCGAAATCGTAAACGGTTTCTCTCGTTTCAACGCCGTTTTCATCCGTGAACACGATTTCCGCCTTGCCCTTAGGCACGCGCATTTCAGTTGCCTTATAAACGTCACCGTAAGCGTGGCGGGCAATAGTTATAGGCTCAACCCAAGTTTTAACCGCAGGCTTTATAATAGGAAGAGTTATGGGTGCACGGAAAACCGTTCCGTCAAGGATTGCCCTTATCGTAGCGTTGGGGCTTTTCCACATCTCTTTAAGATTATACTCACTCATTCTTTGCTTGTTAGGGGTAATCGTTGCGCACTTAACGGCAACGCCGTACTTTTTAGTAGCGTTTGCGCTATCAATGGTAACTTTATCGCTCGTTTTATCGCGGTTAACAAGCCCTAAATCATAGTATTCCGTCTTTAAATCAACGAAGGGAAGAATAAGTTCGTCCTTTATCTCTTGCCAGATAATTCTGGTCATTTCGTCGCCGTCCATCTCAACGAGCGGAGTTGTCATTTTAATCTTTTCCATAACGTTAATTACTCTCCTTCGTGTAGGCTAAAAGTCCGCCTGCTTTTAAGATTTTAATTTGTCTATCAGTAAACGAACACGAAAGTTCGTAAGTCTTGTTGCTAGTTTCGTTAACGAGAGTTACCACGCCGTTTTCAAAGCCATTAAACACGTCTTTTAAAATAAGTTTATCGCCTTGAGCGATTTCATCGTAGTCGCTAGCCGACTTGAAAGTCAAAGGAATTATACCTGCGTTTATTAAGTTTGCAACGTGGATACGCGCAAAACTTTTAGCGATAACCGCCTTAACGCCTAAGTATAGGGGTACGAGCGCAGCGTGTTCACGCGAAGAACCTTGGCCGTAGTTATCCCCGCCGATAATAACGCTCGATTTAAGTTCAAGCGCCCTTTCGCTAAACTTTTCGTCAACTACTGAGAAACAGAATTTAGAAAGGAAGGGAATATTCGAGCGGTACGGAAGAATTTTCGCACCTGCCGGCATAATGTGGTCGGTTGTTATATTGTCGCCAACTTTCAAGCCAACCGTAACGCCGATTTCGTTTTCTAACGGCTTAGTTTCAGGGAACGGCTTAATGTTAGGTCCGCGAAGAACTTCTAAACTTTGAGCGTCTTCTTCGCTAGCGGGCGCGATAACAGCGCTATCGTCGATATCGAACGCCTTGGGCATATTGATGACCGCTTGCTTTCCAAGAAGTCTTGGGTCGGTAATTTCACCGAATATCGCCGCTGCAACAGCCGTTTCGGGCGAAACGAGATAAACGCCTGCGTCTTTCGTTCCGCTTCTTCCAAGGAAATTTCTATTGAAAGTTCTAAGGCTCACGCCTTGAGAGTTTGGCGAGAACCCCATACCTATACAAGGACCGCACGCGCATTCGAGTATTCTTGCGCCCGACGCTATAATATCGTTAAGTGCACCGCACTTCGTAAGCATTTGAAGTACCTGCTTAGAGCCTGGGGAAACGGACATAGAAACGTCATCGCTTATCTTTCTACCCTTTAAAAGCGCTGCGACTTTCAAAAGGTCTTGAAGTGAAGAGTTCGTGCACGAGCCAACACACACTTGATTTACCTTTACGCCCTTGAGTGAAGAAACTTCAACTACGTTATCTGGGCTGTGCGGACAAGCAATTAAAGGGTTGAGCGTAGATAAGTTAATATCGATAACTTTATCGTAAACAGCGTCTTCATCGCTAGCGAGTGGAATGTAGTCTTGTTCTCTACCCTGCGCCTTTAAAAACTCTCTCGTTATTTCGTCGGATGGGAAGATTGACGTGGTTGCACCAAGTTCAGTTCCCATGTTGGTTATCGTTGCACGTTCTGGAACGGAAAGGGTTTTAACACCTTCGCCACCCCACTCGATAATCGCCCCAACTCCCCCTTTTACCGATAAAATACGAAGAATTTCTAAACTTACGTCCTTAGCGGTTACAAAGGGAGAAAGTTTGCCTGTAAGGTTGACTTTATACATTTTAGGCATGGTTATGTAGTACGCGCCACCGCCCATTGCAACGGCAACGTCAAGACCGCCTGCGCCGAACGCGAGCATACCGATACCACCGCCGGTGGGCGTGTGGCTATCCGAGCCGATTAAGGTTTTTCCAGGTTTTCCAAAGCGTTCTAAATGAACTTGGTGGCAAATGCCGTTACCAGGGCGAGAGAAATAAATTCCGTGCTTTTTAGCAACAGTTTGAATATAGCGGTGATCGTCCGCGTTTTCAAAACCGCATTGAAGGGTGTTGTGGTCGATATACGCTACCGAGCGTTCGGTCTTAACCCTTTTAAGCCCCATTGTTTCAAATTCAAGATACGCCATAGTACCAGTTGCGTCTTGAGTTAAGGTTTGGTCTATTTTAAGCGAAATTTCACTGCCTTGAACCATTTCGCCGGATACTAAGTGATTTTTAATAATTTTTTGTGCAATAGTAAGTCCCATACAAATATCCTACTTTAATCTTTCAATATTATTCTTTGCGTTCATTATGTGCTTTATCATAAGTTGTTTAGCAAGTTCGCCGTCGCGCTTTTCAATAGCGGTTAAAATCTCACGGTGTTCTATAACCGCTTGCTTTGCTCTATCGCTACCTGAAAAGGAAGTTCTACGGCAAAGTTGAACTTTTCTATGAAGAGTTGAAAGTATCGACTGATAAACGTCACTACCCGAATTTTTGTAGATAAGGTCGTGGAAAACGCTATCCGTGCCCTTTAACTTATCCGCATAATTTTTAAGGGTGTAAAACTCTTGCAGTTCAACCGCTTCACGCATTTTATTAAGTTCTTCTTCGGTTACGTTTTCCGCGCAACGCTTTGCTACTTCGCCCTCGATTTTAATGCGGATATCGTAGATATCAAGTATATCTTCGTTAGATATTCCAACTACGATATGGCCTTTTGGCATTTCTTTTAAAAGGTCTTCTTGTTCAAGCCTTCTAATTGCTTCTCTCACAGGCGTTCTAGACACGTTTAAAGCGGTGGATATCTCAGTTTCAGTTAAGATATCGCCTTTTTTATAAACTCCCGTTAAAATGTCGTTTTCGAGCCTGTCGAAAACCGCGTCGGCGCGCGAAGTAAATTTAACTTGTGTCATTTTCTTTTTCCTATATTAAAGTTTAAGGTCTGAGTATTTTTCAACGAGTTCTATAAGTTCACCAGTTGAAATAGGCGTTTGGCGTTCGTTTTCGTATTCGCTATCTACCCACTCTTTTATTTTTACAACAAGTTCACTCTTTTTGTCAAGTTCTTTTTCAGTTCCAGCGAGTTTATAGTAACTGTTTATCCAGTAAGCAATACCAGCAAGCCCAGAAGTTTTAGAAACGGTTACGGTAGCAGGGCGATTTAAAATCTTTCCAGTATCGAAAATATTGTAAATTTCTTCGTCCTTTAAAAGACCGTCAGCGTGAATGCCCGCTCTCGTTTGGTTGAAGTAATCGCCAACGAACGGCGTCATAGGCGGAATATTATAACCTATCTCTTTTCTAAAATATTCTCTAATTTCAGTTATAACGGTGGGGTCCATACCATCGAACGTTCCGCGGAGCGACGCGTATTCCATAACCATTGCTTCTAAGGGGATATTGCCCGTTCTCTCGCCTATACCAAGGAGTGAACAGTTAACCGCGCCCGCACCGTAAAGCCAAGCAGCAGTTGCGTTGGAAACCGCCTTATAGAAGTCGTTATGTCCGTGCCACTCAATTTGTTCACTCTCAACGCCAGCGTACTTTTTAATACCGTAAATAATACCCGGAACGCTTCTTGGGAGCGACGTTTCAGAGAAAGGTATACCATAACCCATAGTGTCGCACGCTCTAATTTTAACTGGAATTCCCGCTTCTTCAGAAAGGTCGTGAAGGGCGTGAATAAAGGGAATAACGAACCCGTAGAAATCTGCTCTCGTAATATCTTCAAAGTGGCATCTAGGCTTGATACCAGCCTCAAAAGCAGACTTTACTACTGAAAGATAGTGTTCCATCGCTTGCTTTCTAGTCATCTTTAATTTTTTAAAGATATGATAGTCCGAGCATGAAACGAGTATTCCAGTTTCTTTTATATCCATTTCCTTAACGAGTTTAAAGTCTTCTTTCGTTGCTCTTATCCAAGACGTGATTTCCGGGAATTTAAGCCCAAGTTCACGGCACTTATCAAGCGCTTCTCTATCCTTTTTGCTATAAATAAAGAATTCAGTTTGGCGAATAATACCGTTAGGACCACCGAGTTTATTCATCAACTTATATAAATCAACTATTTGTTTTACGGTGTACGGCTCAACCGACTGTTGACCGTCACGCATCGTGGTGTCGGTAATATAAATCTTTTCAGGCATATCCATAGGCGAACGGCGTTGGTTGAAAACAATTTTCGGCACTTCGTCATAAGGATAAATCTCTCTATATAAATTAGGCTCGACAATATCTTGCAACGAATACCTATAAGTCTCTTGCTCTAAAAGGTTAGTTTTGTTAGATAATTTAAGCATAATAGTCTCCTTTTTGTTTTATTTGTATATTTGTATACAATTATACATTTAATTGTTATATATGTCAAGTAATTTGCAATAAAAAAACTACGGTCGAGCCGTAGTTTTTTTAGCTAAATATATTTTTGACTTAGTTATATGCAGAATAACGTCCGCGCTATATGGCTTGCGCCGTTTATAAACTTAAAGTAATTTTTCTTATGCAAAATATAAAGCAAAGTTTTTACGTAAAACCATAGATTTTACCTTTAAGTTTGCAAAGCAAAAAAATGCTACGGAAATTCCGTAGCATTTTTAAGTTGTTTAATTATTTTACGATTTTAGAAACCGCACCAGAACCTACAGTTCTACCACCTTCACGGATAGCGAAACGGAGACCTTCTTCCATAGCAACCGGAGTAATTAAAGTTACGTCGATAGTAACGTGGTCACCAGGCATAACCATTTCTACGCCTTCGGGAAGTTTGATAGTACCAGTAACGTCGGTAGTTCTGAAATAGAATTGAGGACGATAGTTGTTGAAGAACGGAGTATGTCTACCACCTTCTTCTTTGGTAAGTACGTATACTTGACCGTTGAATTCAGTGTGGGGTTGAACAGTACCCGGTTTAGCAACTACTTGACCACGTTCGATATCAGTTCTATCTACACCTCTAAGGAGTGCACCAACGTTGTCACCAGCGTAAGCTTCGTCAAGTTGCTTTCTGAACATTTCAAGACCAGTAATAACTGAAGTCTTCTTTTCAGGTCTGATACCTACGATATCAACGGGATCACCAACTTTTGCGATACCTCTTTCTACTCTACCAGTAGCAACGGTACCACGACCAGAAATCGTGAATACGTCTTCTACAGGAAGAAGGAAAGGTTTATCTTCGTCACGAGTGGGGTTAGGAATGTAGCTATCAACAGCGTCCATAAGTTCAAGGATGCATGCGCAAGCAGGATCATCTGCATTGTCGTTCATAGCTGCTTCAAGAGCCTTAACTGCAGAACCCTTTACGATAGGAGTATCGTCGCCAGGGAAACCGTATTCGTTAAGGATTTCTCTAACTTCCATTTCAACGAGTTCAAGAAGTTCTTCGTCGTCAACAAGGTCAGTCTTGTTAAGGAATACGATAATGTAGGGAACGCCTACTTGACGAGCAAGAAGGATGTGTTCTCTAGTTTGGGGCATCGGACCGTCAGTAGCTGCTACTACTAAGATTGCGCCGTCCATTTGAGCAGCGCCGGTAATCATGTTTTTAACGTAGTCAGCGTGGCCAGGACAGTCTACGTGAGCGTAGTGTCTGTTTTCAGTTTGGTATTCAACGTGAGAAGTGTTAATCGTGATACCACGAGCCTTTTCTTCAGGTGCTTTGTCGATTTGGTCGTAACGCATTTTTTCAGCGCCACCTCTAGCTGCGAGAACCATAGTGATTGCTGCAGTTAGAGTAGTTTTACCGTGGTCAACGTGACCGATAGTACCGATGTTAACGTGCGGTTTAGTTCTTTCGAATTTAGCCTTTGCCATAGTTTTTTGTTTCCTCCAAAAATTATGTTTGTTTTTTTATTTTAAAATTTAATTTTAATACATTTAGTATATAACAAGCCTTTCGCGGTGTCAAGTAATATTTTGAAAATCGCGATTAGTCGTTGTTTCTCGACGCTCTTTCGCCGATAATCTTTTCAGCAACTGACTTGGGAACTTCTTCGTAGTGATCAAATTGCATTGTGTATTGACCACGACCTTGAGTTCTAGAACGAAGGTCGGTTGCGTAACCAAACATGTCGCTAAGCGGAATTTGAGCGTCAATAACCTTAGAACCGTTTCTATCTTCAGTACCTTGAATAGTACCACGACGAGAAGATACGTTACCCATAAGGTCACCAAAGTAATCTTCGGGAGTTACGATTTCTACCTTCATGATAGGTTCTAAGATAACGGGGTTAGCCGTCTTCATAGCTTCCTTGAACGAAAGTGAACCAGCAATCTTGAACGCCATTTCAGACGAGTCAACTTCGTGGTACGAACCGTCGTATACGGTTGCCTTGAAGTCTACGACTTCATAACCAGCAAGCGTACCGTTCTTGGATGCTTCTTCAATACCCTTTCTTACAGGTTCAATGTATTCCTTGGGAATTGAACCACCAACCGTTTCGTCTTCAAACATGAAGCCAGAACCCGGTTCAAGCGGGGTAAATCTAACTTTACAGTCACCGTATTGACCTTTACCACCAGATTGACGTTTGTAAAGACCTTGTGCCTCCACTTCCTTTCTGAAAGTTTCTCTGTATGCAACTTGCGGTTTACCTACGGTTGCTTCTACTTTGAATTCTCTCAAAAGTCTGTCAACGATGATTTCAAGGTGAAGTTCACCCATACCTGCGATAATCGTTTGGCTAGTTTCCTTATCGGTATAGAACTTGAACGAAGGATCTTCTTCGGCAAGTTTGATAAGTGCCATAGTCATCTTTTCTTGACCTTGTTTGGTCTTGGGTTCGATGGCTACTTTGATAACCGGTTCGGGGAATTCCATCTTTTCAAGGATAATAGGATGTGCTTCGTCACAAAGAGTATCACCAGTGGTGGTATCCTTTAAACCTACGATTGCGCAAATATCACCCGAATAAATCATATCGAGTTCGGTTCTAGTTGCTGCGTGGATAAGTAAAAGTCTACCAACTCTTTCCTTTCTACCCTTAGTGCTGTTGTATACGTAAGAACCACTTTCTAAAGTACCCGAGTACGCTCTAAAGAACGCAAGCTTTCCTACGAACGGGTCTGCTACGATCTTGAACGCTAAGCCCGAGAACGGCTCGTCGTCAGCACTTCTTCTAATTTCTTCTTGTTCAGTCTTGGGGTTGATACCAGTTACGTGGTCAACGTCCAAGGGGCTGGGAAGATAGTCAACGATAGCGTCGATAAGGTGTTGAACACCTCTGTTTTTGTACGAAGAACCGCAAAGTACAGGAGTAATTTGCATTGCTACGGTTGCTTTTCTTAACGCTCTCTTCATTTCTTCGATACTGAGTTCACCAGTTTCGAAGTATTTTTCCATAAGTTCGTCTTCTTGTTCAGCGCACACTTCCATAAGTTGTGCTCTGTATTCAGCAGCAACGTCGGCTTCTTCTGCAGGAATTTCCACAACGTCGAAAATTTTACCAGTATCGTCTTTGTAGATGATTGCGGTGTTTTCAACGAGATCGATAATACCTTTGAAGGTGTCTTCCTTACCGATAGGTAAGCAAATGGGAACTGCGTTGGTGTGTAAACGCTCTTTCATCATTTCGATAGCACCGAAGAAGTTTGCACCGTTAATATCCATTTTGTTAACGTATGCAATTCTGGGAACTTTGTACTTGTCCGCTTGTCTCCAAACGGTTTCAGACTGGGGTTCTACACCACCCTTTGCGCAGAAAGTCGCTACCGCACCGTCAAGTACGCGGAGCGAACGTTCTACTTCTACCGTGAAGTCTACGTGGCCGGGAGTATCGATAATGTTGATTCTGTTGCCTTTCCAGTAACAAGTGGTAGCTGCGGATGCAATAGTGATACCACGTTCTTGTTCTTGAACCATGAAGTCCATCGTTGCTTCACCGTCGTGAGTTTCACCGAGCTTGTGAGTCTTACCCGTGTAGAATAAGATACGTTCAGTCGTGGTGGTCTTACCCGCGTCGATGTGCGCCATAATACCGATGTTTCTGGTGTGTAAAAGGTCGTATTCTCTTGCCATAATCTACTCCTACCAGCGATAGTGAGCAAACGCCTTGTTTGCTTCAGCCATTCTGTGCGTGTCTTCTTTCTTCTTAACTGCGCCACCGGTGTTGTTGGACGCGTCAAGTAATTCACCTGCAAGTCTATCGCACATATCTCTTTCACTTCTCTTTCTTGCGTTGAGTACGATCCAGCGAATTGCGAGAGTTTGTCTTCTTTCAGGTCTGATTTCGATGGGAACTTGATAGTTAGAACCACCTACTCTTCTTGCTTTAACTTCTAATACCGGCGTTACGTTTGCCATTGCTTGATTGAACAATTCCATAGCGTCTTGACCGGTCTTTTCTTGCATTTTATTGAAAGCATCGTATACGATACTTTGTGCTATTCCCTTTTTGCCGTCTAACATGATCTGGTTAACGAGCTTGGTTACTACCTTGCTACCGTAAATAGGATCGGGTAAAACGTCTCTCTTGGGAACACCGCCTCTTCTTGGCATATTAATTTCCTCCTTTATTTTTTTAAGGGTTACAACCCTTGCATGCTATCACGCGCTTTCGCGGTGAACCTTCTACAAGCCGTTCGGCTTATATACTGCCTACAAAATCGGGCTTAAAAATACTTTCCGACAAGTAGGTTTTTGAGTTTGTTCGTCAATTACTTAGGCTTCTTAGCGCCGTATTTACTTCTTGCTTGCTTGCGCTTTGCAACGCCTGCAGTATCCAAAGTACCACGGATAATATGATAACGAACACCGGGAAGGTCTCTATCCCTTCCACCACGGATAAGAACGGAACTGTGTTCTTGAAGGTTGTGACCTTCACCAGGAATGTATACAGTACCTTCTTGCTTGTTGGTCAAACGTACTCTTGCAATTTTACGAAGTGCAGAGTTGGGTTTTTTCGGAGAAGTCGTGGTTACCGAAAGGCACACGCCTCTTCTTTGAGGACAGCTGTCAAGGATGGGAGATTTACTCTTTTCTTGACCTACCGTTCTACCCTGTTTGATAAGCTGGTTGATTGTTGGCATACTTTTACCTCCTTGTTTTTTTCGGAAAATATTCTTAAACGCGAGTGTAAACACCGCATAAAGAAGTCAAATTACACTCCAAAAACGGCAAAAAACTGCCGTTTTCAAAGTATTTTTATCAAATCGCCTAATCATTTTAACATTTTTAAAAATTTATGTCAAACGTTTTGCGTGGTTGTGGTTACCGTTTGCGGCAACAAATTTTTGTATTCTTTAGAACCAGTACCTGCAGGAATAAGTTTACCGATAATAATGTTTTCTTTAAGACCTACTAAGCGGTCAACCTTATTCTTAATTGCAGCGTCTGTAAGAACTCTAGTCGTTTCTTGGAAGGACGCAGCGGATAAGAAACTTTCAGTTGCGAGCGACGCCTTAGTGATACCGAGAAGAACTCTCTCTACCATCGCAGGTCTACCGCCGTTTTCTAAAACTTTCTTGTTCTCTTCTTGAATTCTGTATTCGTCAACGTATTCGCCAGGCAAGAACGAAGTGTCGCCACTCGCTTGAACGAGTACCTTTCTAAGCATTTGTCTAACGATAATTTCAACGTGTTTATCGTTAATTTCTACGCCTTGAGAACGATATACTCTTTGCACTTCTTTTAAGATGTAGTCTTGAACGCCCTTTACGCCCTTAGTCTTTAAGATTGCTTGCGGATATACCGAACCGCTGGTAAGTACCGTACCCGGTTCAACGATATCACCGTCTTTTACTTTAAGTTCAGCCGTGAACGGAATTTGATAGTCCTTTTGACCTTTATCGTTCTTAACTACTACGTGACGAAGACCTTCTTTCATTACGATAGATGCAACACCGCTCGTTTCGCAAAGTACTGCTCTACCTGCAGGGTTTCTCGCTTCGAAAAGTTCTTCGATACGCGGTAAACCCATCGTGATATCGCCAGTAGACGCGATACCACCGGTGTGGAACGTTCTCATCGTAAGCTGAGTACCAGGTTCACCGATTGATTGAGCGGCGATAGTACCTACCGCTTCGCCCACTTGAACGGGGGACAAGTTGCTCATGTTCTTACCGTAACACTTAGCGCAAACGCCGATTTTGCTACGACAAGTAAATACGCTTCTAATAACTACCTTCTCAATGCCCGCCTTTTCGATTGCCTTTGCTTGTTCTTCGGTAATCATAGTGTCGGCAGGAACGAGTACTTCACCAGTTTCAGGGTGAACTACTGCGTTAATGGTAAATCTACCCGAAAGTCTGTCAGCCAAACTTTCAACGGGTCTATCTTCACCGTCAACTCTAATTGCAGATACTTCTAAGCCCTTCGGGGTTTCGCCAAGGCTTGCGTAACAGTCTTCTTCTTTAACGATAACCGAGTGCGAAACGTCAACTAAACGTCTAGTTAAGTAACCCGAGTCAGCCGTCTTAAGAGCGGTATCGGCAAGACCTTTTCTACCACCGTGTGAAGAGGTGAAGTATTCAAGTACCGTAAGACCTTCACGGAAACAAGATTTAACGGGGATTTCGATAATTTTACCGTTCGGGTTGGTCATAAGACCACGCATACCCGAAAGTTGTTTAATTTGGTCGATAGAACCACGCGCGCCCGAGTCCGCCATCATCCAGATGGGGTTGAACTTTTCAAGAGTCTTCTTGAGTTCGTCGGTAACGTCTCCGGTTGCCTTCGTCCATACGTCAACGACTGCTTTATATCTTTCGTCGTCGGTAATAATACCACGGTTGTACTTTCTTTCAATCTTCAACACTTCGTCGGAAGCGTGAGCAAGGATTTCCTTCTTGTTTTCAGGAACTTGCATATCGAAAATAGACGTCGTAATCGCGCCAACGGTAGAATATCTGTAACCGAGAGCCTTTACGTAGTCCAAAGTTTCAGCCGCGCACTTAGCAGATTTAAACTTAAAGCACGCCTCAACGATCTTTTTAAGGTCGCCTTTCTTAACGAGTTTGTTAATCTCGTATTGAAGGTAATCTTCAGGTTTAACGCGCTTGGTAAAGCCAAGGTCTTGCGGAATCTTTTCGTTGAATACGATCTTACCGCAAGTAGTCTTTACCCTACCGGTAATGGTTTGACCGTCAGGTAAAGTAACCGTTCTTCTAACGTAAATTTCGTCTTGTAACGTGAGTTGGTTGGTTTGGTAAGCCATAATCGCTTCGTCTTCGGAAATGTACGACGCAGGAATATATTTAGATACGCCCGCGTATACCGTACCGTCCTTAGCGGTTAAGGTGCACGATTTAATAGAACCGTCAACGTCTAAAACGATATCACTTGCTTCAAGTTCAGCCTTGTTAGCACCAGTAGAATAGAACTTACCGTCAACGTTTTCAAACTCAACGTAAGCGTTTTCGCCGTAGTACTTGCCTTCTGCCTTTCTAACGATGGTAAGGTAGTAACAACCAAGTACCATATCTTGAGAGGGCGACATAACGGGCTTGCCGTCGGAGAGTTTTAAGATGTTGTTAGAAGAAAGCATTAAGAATCTTGCTTCCGCTTGCGCTTCTACCGAAAGGGGAACGTGAACTGCCATTTGGTCACCGTCGAAGTCGGCGTTGAACGCACCGCAAACGAGCGGGTGAAGTTTAATTGCTCTACCTTCGATAAGAACTGGTTCAAACGCTTGAATAGAAAGTCTGTGAAGCGTAGGAGCACGGTTCAAAAGTACCGGGTGGTCTTTAATGATATCTTCTAAAATATCCCAAACGCAAGGTTTCATTCTTTCAACCGTGCGCTTAGCGTTTTTAATGTTGTGGCAAGTTCCGTTTTCAACGAGTTTCTTCATTACGAACGGCTTGAAAAGTTCGATAGCCATTTCTTTGGGAAGACCGCATTGATGAATCTTAAGTTCAGGGCCTACTACGATAACCGAACGACCAGAATAGTCAACACGCTTACCAAGAAGGTTCATACGGAAACGACCTTGCTTACCGCGAAGGAACGCAGAGAGAGACTTTAAGTCTCTACCGCCAACGCCAGTTACCGCTTTACCACGTTTACCGTTGTCGATGAGCGCGTCAACCGCTTCTTGAAGCATTCTCTTTTCGTTCCTGATAATGATATCGGGAGCGCCGAGATCCATAAGTTTTCTCAAACGGTTGTTTCTGTTGATAACGCGACGATATAAGTCGTTTAAGTCACTCGTTGCAAATCTACCGCCGTCGAGTTGAACCATAGGTCTTAAATCGGGGGGCATAACGGGAATAACGTCGAGTATCATCCATTCAGGACGAGCACCGCCCGTTCTAAACGCTTCAACGATTTCAAGGCGCTTAATTGCCTTAACTTTCTTTTGGTTGGACTGATTGTCGTTGATAATTTGTTTGAGTTCTTCACTCTCTTTATCAAGGTCAACCGCCATTAAAAGTTCTTTTACGGATTCAGCACCCATACCAACTTTGAAAGAGCCTTCGCCGTATTTTTCAATATACTCGTGGTATACCTTATCGGTGATAACTTGCTTGTATTCAAGGTCGGTCGTACCGGGGTCTAAAACGATGTAGGATACGAAGTATACTACTTGTTCTAAAGCCTTGGGGCTAACGTCCAAAATAAGAGCGATTTTAGAGGGAACGCCTCTAAAATACCAGATGTGAGACACGGGTGCTGCAAGTTCGATGTGACCCATTCTTTCACGACGTACTTTCGACTTCGTTACTTCTACGCCACACTTATCGCACACGATGCCCGCGTATCTAATTCTTTTGTATTTACCGCAATGACATTCGTAATCTTTGGTAGGTCCGAAAATTCTCTCGCAGTATAAACCGTCTTTTTCAGGTTTTTGAGTTCTGTAATTAATAGTTTCGGGTTTGGTAACTTCACCGTAAGACCATTGTCTAATCTTTTCGGGAGACGCAACGCCTATCTGAATAGCATCAAAATTGTTAAGTTCAAACATTTAAAAATCCCCCTTTAATTATTCTTCATCGTCGAAACTAGCAAAGTCGTCGATATCGTCGAAATCGTCAAACAATTCTTTAGAATTGAATTCAAGGCTGTCATCGCTGTCAAATTCACTCATATCGTCGTCGAATATGCCGTTACCGTCGAATTTCTCTTCTTCAGCGTTTTCATCGAAATCAAGAACGACTTCTTCAGCCTGTTCTTTGTCGTTTCTGTCAAATACGCGTACTTCTTCACTTTCTTCAGTGAGTTCTTTAAGCGAAATTTCTTCGTTGTTTTCAGTAAGAACTTTAATGTCGAGCGCGCACGCTTGAAGTTCTTTAAGTAAAACTTTGAACGATTCGGGAATACCCGGTTCGCTTATGTCTTCGCCGTTTACGATAGAATCGTAAGTTTTAAGTCTACCAACCACGTCGTCCGATTTTACGGTGAGCATTTCTTGTAAGATGTGAGCCGCACCGTACGCTTCAAGTGCCCAAACTTCCATTTCACCGAATCTTTGACCACCGAATTGCGCTTTACCGCCAAGGGGTTGTTGAGTTACGAGTGAGTAAGGACCAGTTGAACGAGCGTGAATCTTATCGTCAACTAAGTGGTGGAGTTTAATCATGTACATCGAGCCTACGGTTACCCTATTTTCAAAGGGTTCGCCCGTACGTCCGTCGTAAAGTTGAATCTTACCGTCAACTTCGCCGTCGGGATTAACGATGTTGTTTTCAAGTAAAAGTTCTCTAATGTCTTTTTCGCTCGCACCGTCGAATACCGGCGTGCAAACTTTCCATCCGAGTTGTTTACATACTAAGCCTAAGTGAACTTCAAGAACCTGACCGATGTTCATACGAGAGGGAACGCCGAGCGGGTTAAGAACGATTTGAAGGGGTGTACCGTCGGCAAGGAAAGGCATATCGCTTTCGGGTAAAATTCTCGAAATAACGCCCTTGTTACCGTAACGACCCGCCATCTTATCACCGACGGAGATCTTTCTCTTTTGAGCGATATAAACTCTAACGAGTTTACTTACGCCCGGATCAAGTTCGTCTTTGTTTTCCCTAGTGAAGATCTTAACGTCAACGACGATACCGCCTTCACCGTGTGGAACTTTTAACGAAGTATCCTTAACTTCTCTAGCCTTTTCACCGAAAATCGCTCTTAAAAGTCTTTCTTCGGGAGTGAGTTCAACTTCACTCTTTGGCGAAACTTTACCAACTAAGATATCACCGCTAGTAACTTCCGCACCTATTCTTATAATACCGTCTGCATCAAGGTCTTTAAGAACTTCTTCAGAAAGGTTCGGTATATCACGAGTAATTTCTTCTTGGCCAAGTTTAGTATCTCTCGCTTCGATTTCGTGTTCTTCAATATGGATTGAAGTAAACACGTCGTTTTGAACGAGTTTTTCACTTAAAAGTATAGCGTCTTCGTAGTTGTAACCTTCCCACGTCATATAGCCGATGAGAATATTTCTACCAAGTGCAAGTTCGCCGTTTGCAGTTGCAGGACCGTCAGCCAAGATTTGACCTTTTTCAACCTTGTCCCCCGTCGAAACGATAGGATGTTGGTTAAGACAAGTGCCTTGGTTAGAACGTTCAAACTTCTTAAGGGTGTAAGTTCTAACGTTGCCGTCAACTTCTTCAACGATAATTTCTTTACCAGAAACGGCTTTTACTACACCCGCTTCCTTAGCGATTGCCATAACGCCCGAGTCGTAAGCGATTTTCGCTTCGATACCGGTTGCTACGATAGCGTTTTCAGGCTTGATAAGGGGAACTGCTTGACGTTGCATGTTCGAGCCCATGAGCGCACGGTTGGTATCGCTGTTTTCAAGGAAGGGAATAAGCGCGGTTGCAACGGAAACGAGTTGCTTGGGCGAAACGTCCATATAATCAACTTCGTCTCTCGGCATTTCCGTGATTTCTTCACGATTTCTGCACGATACACGCTCGTTCACGAAACGACCTTGTTCGTCGAGCGGTTCGTTTGCTTGCGCAACGATGTACTTATCTTCTTCGTCAGCGGTAAGGTAGTCAACTTGTTCGGTAACTACGCCAGTCGCCTTGTCGATTTTTCTATAAGCCGATTCGATAAAGCCGAATTCGTTAACTTTTGCGTAAGTAGATAAAGAAGTGATAAGACCGATGTTTTGACCTTCAGGTGTTTCGATAGGACACATACGGCCGTAGTGAGTATAGTGTACGTCACGCACTTCAAAGGTTGCTCTTTCTCTGTTAAGACCGCCAGGTCCTAATGCGGAAAGTTTTCTCTTGTGAGTAAGTTCTGCAATCGGGTTGGTTTGATCCATGAATTGAGAAAGTTGCGACGAACCGAAGAATTCTTTAATCGCCGAACTTACGGGGCGCACGTTGATAAGACCTTTGGGGTTGATTTCCTTGGGATCTTGAGTGGACATACGCTCTTTGATAACTCTTTCAAGTCTTGCAATACCGATGCGGAATTGATTTTGTAAAAGTTCACCAACGCTTCTTACGCGACGGTTACCTAAGTGGTCGATGTTATCGATAGTGCCGATGCCGTAGTTAAGGTCGCCGTTAATAGAGATTGACGCTACGATATCGTCAACGGTAATGTGCTTGTGGTTGAGAAGTTCGATAAGGGGTTTGAGAGTCTTCTTTTGTTCAGCCGAAAGTTTAGCGGGAATATCGCCACTTTCAATGATGTCGTAGAATTCTTTGCACGCTTCTACGAACTTTCTTCTCATTTCCTTTCTAACTTCTTCGTTCTTCTTGTCTTCAGGTTTCTTTTCAGCAAGTCTTTCAGGAGACAAGTCTTCAACGTAATAAAGGTCGTTGATTTGAGTTCTAACCGCTTCCGCTACGTCTTCAATAGCCATAGTCTTACACATGTCCGCAACTTCTCTAGAGAAACGAACGTTGGGATAGTAAACGGTTTCTAAAAGACCGAACGGTCTAGCCTTAACGCCGAGAACTGCTTCAAAGTTTACTACGTTGTTTGCAATGATAGTGCGCTTGTTACCGTCAGCACCCTTTACGTCAACGGTGTTGATTCCGCTGTTCATAATAGCGGTTGCTTGCGCTTCATTTATAACTTCGCCTGCTTTAACGAGTAATTCACCGTCTTCGTTAACGATATCGGCAAACGCTTCAAGACCGATTACGCGGTTTGCAATACAAAGTCTTTTATTGAACTTGTATCTACCAACTCTCGCTAAATCGTATCTTCTAGAATCGAAGAATAAGTTTTTAAGGTGTTGCTTAACTGCTTCTTCGGTGGGAAGTTCGCCCGGTCTTAATCTTCTGTAAAGTTCAAAGAGACCTTCACTTTCAGTCTTGGCGGTATCCTTTTCCAAAGTAGCGTTAATCATAGCGTCGTTATTTCCAAACACGCCTAAAATAGATTCGTTAGAGCCGAATCCAAGTGCACGAAGTAAAGTCGTCGCTGCTATTTTTCTAGTTCTGTCAACGTGAACCCAAAGTACGCCTTGGGAATCTTGTTCAAATTCAAGCCAAGCGCCACGGTTGGGCATAACGGTAGTAGAATAGAGTTTTTTACCCGACTTGTCTTGAACGAAACCGTTGTAAACACCGGGAGAACGCACGAGTTGAGATACTACTACTCTCTCTGCGCCGTTGATGATGAAAGAACCACTGTCAGTCATTTTGGGAAGTTCACCCATAAATACGTCTTGATCGATAATTTCACCAGTAACCTTGTTGTTAAGTCTAACTTTAACTTCAAGGGGAACGGCGTACGTCGCGTCTCTATCGCGACATTCTTTTTCAGAATACTTAATTTTGCCGTTCAAATTATGATCAAGGAAGTAAAGTTCATAGTGGTCGGCAAAGTCGGTAATGGGAGAAAAGTCTTCAAGAACTTCGCCGATACCTTCTTCAATAAACTGCTCGTAAGAATCTTTTTGTGCTTCTACGAGATAGGGAATCGGTTGAACTTCTTTGATTGACGCAAAAGACTTTCTTTCAACGTTGCCACACTTGACTGTTTGCATATTACGCATTGTTTGCACTCCTTGTATAAAAATTGTAAAACACCTTGATTATTTTCGGTGGTTGCGGTATAATATCCGCGAGCGGAATTTGGAATTTTTGAGCAAATGCCTTATAAATATTATTTATAGGCCGTAAAAAATTCCGTTTTTAGCCCCTAAAAAGGCCAAAAAGACGCTATTATTACATTATAGCATTTTAAAATTATATATTAACGCCGTCAAGTTGTCAACTATTTGAACGGATTTTATTCAAAAAAATTATTTTTTTATAACGGTTAAGTATGAGAATTGATAAATTTTTAAAAGTTTCAAGAATATTAAAACGCAGGAGCGTATCCAAAGAAGCGTGCGATGCGGACAAGGTTTTCGTCAATAATAAAGCGGTAAAGCCGTCGTATAGACTGAGCGTTGGAGACTTAGTTACCGTAAAATTCGGCACGGGCGAACTCACGTTTAAAGTGCTTGCCCTTCAAGAACACGTAAAAAAAGAAGACGTGTCTACCCTTTACGAAATTATAGGAGAATAACTGTGGAAAACGTAAAAATAACCGCGATTATAGCGTGCGCTGGCATGGGCTCTCGCGCAAATCAAAATCAAAATAAAATATTCTCGTGTATATCTAACGTTCCCGTGGTTTTAAAGACCGTTTCAGCGTTTGATAACGTTAAGAGAATAGACGAAATTTTAATCGTTCACGGCGAAGGTGAAGACGGTAAAATTAGAGAAATTTTAAAAGATATTAAAAAGCCAGTTCACTACGTAACCGGCGGAAAAACGCGTTTTCAATCGATAAAAAACGCGCTTGATAACGTTAGTGACGGCGTCGTTTTAATTCACGACGGCGCTCGCCCGTTTATCGAGCAAGAAGATATTGAAAACTGCATTAAAACGGTGCTTACTCGCGGTTCTGCCGTGCTTGCCACCGCTCTGACGGACACCGTTTTGGAAACGGACGGAAAAGATATTATCTACGCCTCTGGAAGAAGGGATAAATTGTCGGCGTTAACACCGCAATGTTTCCGCGTAAATGATATTAAGAGCGCGTACGCACACGCGTGCGAAGAAGACGGGTTTACCGACGACGCGGGCATATATTCCGCGTACTTTGGCAAATGCGTTGCGGTTATAACTCAAAACAAGTGCAAAAAACTTACCTACGAAGAAGATTTTAACTCACCGCCAAAGTACACGAAATGCGGAACTGGTTTCGACCTTCACAAACTCGTTGAAGGCAGAAAACTTATTCTTGGCGGTATAGAAATCCCCCACTCTAAAGGGTTATTAGGTCATAGCGACGCCGACGTTTTAACCCACGCTATTATGGACGCGATTTTATCATCCGCATCATTTAGAGATATCGGCTATCATTTTAGCGACAAGGATAAAAAGTTTAAAGATATCTCTTCAATGGTCCTTTTAGAAGAAGTTATGAAAATGCTTAAACTCAAAGGATTAAAACCAGTTCACGTATCGGCGGTAGTTATGGCGGAACAACCCAAATTATCGCCTTATAGGGAAGTTATTGCCGAAAATTTAGCAAAGGCTATGAATATGCCGATTGAAAGCGTTGGAATAACTTTTACCACCCTAGAAGGCATTGGCACGGTTGGTAGAGAAGAGGGAATTGCTTCTCAAGCCTACGTCTTAACTAATTCAATTTAATGCTCACACAAGGAAATAAAATATGGCTAAACAAAGTTCAAAATTCGTATGTCAAGAGTGCGGAACTTACAGTCCGCAATGGCTCGGCAAATGCCCCGCGTGTGGAAAGTTTGGAACTATGGTTGAAGAGTTTGACGAAGTTCCGTCAGTTAAAGGCTCTATTTCCGTTCCACCGTCAAAACCCACTCTTTTAAAAGATATAACTAAGGAAAACTATCAAAGGGTTAAAACTGGAATTTGCGAACTTGACACCGTACTCGGCGGTGGCATCGTTCCCTACTCTATCGTTTTAATCGGCGGTGACCCAGGCATCGGCAAATCAACGATACTCACTCAAGTTGCTGGCAAATTATCAAAAACTGAAAAGGTTCTATACGTTTCGGCGGAAGAGAGTTTGTCCCACGTTAAACTAAGATGCGATAGGCTTAACGTTGAAGGCGAAAATTTAACCGTTCTTAACGAGTGTCGTTTAGAACACATCGAGCAAGTTGCTAAGGATTACGACTATTTAATAATAGACAGTATTCAAGCGATTTACTTATCGGAACTAGCAAGTTCCGCAGGCTCAGTAGCGCAAGTTAAAGAGTGCGCTTCAAGGCTAATGCGCCTTGCAAAAACGGGGCATAAGACGGTTTTCGTTATAGGTCACGTTACGAAAGACGGTTCTATTGCAGGACCAAAAGTACTCGAACACGTAATGGATACCGTTCTTTACTTTGAGGGCGAACCGCAAGACAGTTTAAAGATTTTAAGGGCGGTTAAAAACCGTTTCGGCTCGGCGCAAGAAGTGGGCGTGTTTGAAATGACCGAAAGCGGAATTAAGGAAGTTAAAGACTATAACGGCGTTTTTATGAGTGAAGAACGCGGAGCGCAAGCGGGAAGCGTTGTAACTCAGTCGGTAAGCGGAAACAGGTGCATGCCGGTTGAAATTCAAACGCTTATATCTAAAACGGTTTTCGGTATGCCACGCCGTATGCCGATAGGGATAGATTATAACCGCATGGTTTTAATAATTGCCGTACTTGAAAGAAAGGCTTATCTTCCGTTTTTTAATCAAGACGTTTACGTAAATGCAATGGGCGGAATAAAACTTAGCGAGCCGTCAGCAGATCTCGCGATTGCTTTATCACTTGCAAGCGCGGTTAAAAACGCCACGGTAGATAAAACGGTTACTGCGTTTGGCGAACTTGGGTTAACTGGTGAAATACGAGCGGTAAGTTTTGCTGAAAAGCGCGTTCAAAACGCCATTAAACTTGGCTTTAAAACGGTAATTATCCCCAAGCGCAACTACGATAGCGTTAAAAAGTACGCCGATAAAATTAAGATTATCCCAGTATCATACGTATCACAAGCAATAAATAGCATAATAGAAAAAGACGCTTAAGCGTCTTTTTTTTCTTTCAAATTTTCATATTTACATTTCGTTGCCATACCGCCACGAATATGGCGCTCGGCAAGGTTTAACTCTAAAACCTTTTTAACCTTTTCGTATAAATAAGTTGAAACGGGCTCTAATCTCTCTACCATATCCTTATGAACGGTAGATTTGCCAACCCCAAAAACCGTTGCGGTTTTTCTCACCGTTGCACCGTGCTTTATGATGTATTCCGCTTCAAGCAAAATTCTATTATAAGTCCTTTTATTCAAACCCTTTATCTCCTACCATTAAGGTATGAAAGGGTTAAACTAAAAATGCGTGCTTTTGCACGCATTTTTTTATAAATAATAAACTGTCTAAATTAAGACGTTAGAAGCAAGTTAGACAAGGCACGAAATTTTTTAACGATGAGATTAACCTTGCTGGTTATCGAAGAGCGTTAAAAAATCACAGTAACAAAGTATAACGACGCTATAACGGATTAATTTTTGTTGCCGTGTATCGGCGCGGGGATTCTTCCGCCACGATTTATAAACTTTTCAGCCGATTTATTGTGAACAGGCATAATGGGCGCGCGACCTAAGAGTCCGCCAAACTCAACGTATTCGCCAACTGTTTTGTTGGGTACTGGAATAATTCTAACGGCGGTGGTTTTGTTGTTTACCATACCGATAGCCATTTCGTCCGCAATAAGTGCCGATATCGTTGAAACTGGAGTATCGCCTGGAATTGCAACCATATCGATACCAACTGAGCAAACTGCCGTCATCGCTTCGAGTTTTGATAGCGTTAACGAGCCGCTTTCCGCAGCGTTTATCATGCCGATATCTTCGCTGACTGGAATAAACGCACCAGAGAGTCCACCAACGTTAGAACAAGCCATAACGCCACCCTTTTTAACCGCGTCGTTAAGTAGCGCTAAGCAAGCGGTAGTTCCGTGGCAACCAACTTCTTCTAAACCCATTTCTTCTAAAATGTGGCCAACGCTGTCACCGATAACAGGCGTGGGTGCAAGTGAAAGGTCAACTATACCGCGTTCAGCGTTAAGCCTTTTGCTCGCTTCGTCTAAAACTAAATTACCAACTCTAGTTATCTTAAACGCCGTCTTTTTAACCACTTCCGCAAGTTCCGTAATCGATGCGTTGGGAATACCCTTTAAAGCGTGTTGAACTACGCCCGGGCCCGAAACGCCAACGTTTACAACGCAATCGCCTTCGCCAACGCCGTGAAAAGCACCCGCCATAAACGGATTATCTTCGACTGCGTTACAGAAGGCTACGAATTTTGCAGCACCCAAACCGTCTTTGGTGAAATCCGCAGCGCGTTTTACTACTTCGCCAACGAGTTTTACCGCGTCCATATTAATACCCGCTCTCGTAGAACCTACGTTTACGGACGAGCAAAGCCTTTCCGTCTTTGACAAAACTTCGGGGATAGATAAAATAAAACTCTTTTCGCTCTCCGTCATCGACTTATGTACGAGTGCGGAATAACCGCCTATAAAATCAACGCCGATTTCCTTTGCCGCCTTGTCGAGCGCGAGCGCAATTTCGAGTTCTTCGCCTATAAATTTTGCAGTCAAGAAACTTGCCGGGGTAACGGAAACTCTCTTGTTAACTACGGGAACGCCATATTCAAGAGATAGGTCGTTTGCCACCTTTACGATGTTTTTACCCTTTTTGCAAATGATATCGTAAACGGCGTTTGCGGTATCACGAACAGTATCTTTAATGCACCCGAACAAAGAAATACCCATAGTGATAGTTCTAATGTCAAAGTGCTCTTTTTCAACCATGTTTATGGTTTCAATAATTTCACTAGTCTTTATCATTTTACACCTTGTGCATAGCGTCGAACACGTCTTCGTGTTGAAGGTGAATAGAAACGCCTATTTCTTCACCTAAAACGGTTAACTTTTCTTTGAGTTCTTTCATTGAAACGGTTGCGCTTTCGATGTTCACGAGCATTATCATAGTAAACGTCGATTGCATAATCGTTTGAGAGATGTCTTCAATATTTACGTTCTTGTCAGCGAGTAAATTGCTAACCTTTGCAATAATACCCGGATTGTCTTTACCGATTACGGTTAAAATACACTTCATATCCTACTCCTAAAATCTTTTTAATAGATTTTACTATATAAGCGGTTTAAAGTCAACTTTTTTACTGCGTTTAAATATTCCTATTGAATAAGCATTTATTATAAAGCCGTTCACTAAACACCGCATAACGATAAATAGCCAACCTAAAAAAACTGGGATAACTGAAATCTTTCCGTAAACTTTATCATAAGATGCAAAATACTTAACGTAAAGCACGAACACCACCGTAAACACCACCGAAAAAACGCACGAATATAAACTTCCCCTTATCACTTCACTAACTCTTAGTTTATAGGGGCAAGTAAAAAGATTAATAAACACCGTTGTAAAAAGCGAAATTGAAAACAGAATAACTAAGTTAATCGCTCCGCCAAGTATTTTCCCAAACAACAGCGTTATCCGTTGAGAAAAAAAAGCGTAAAGTATAATTCCTACAACTATCGTTAAACTCAAAATTATAGTACCAAGTATTGAAATTACTCTTAAAACGAGCGCTTTGCTCGGCTTATAGTTATAGATGAACTCGCCCGTAAGTTTTAGATGAACGAACAAGTTTGCCGATGAATACAAGGCTATAAGGCAGATAATTACTCCACCACCCGATGAAAACTTTTCCGTTGCATCAAGTAAAAAAGTTTTTATTTCGTTAAACCTACCCATCTCAAAAAGGTTAAACGCAAACGATAGTTCTTTTCCAAACATCGTAAATATCAAACTTAAAACGTACGCCGTTGGAACTATTCCAAGCACGGTAAAAAACACCAGCGAGCCCGCAAGCGTTGAACTCTTTTTACTCTTTTTAAAGGTGTTGAACTTTTTTACCGCATTAAAAAACCCGAACATACTTTTAGTATGCTCAGGTAACAAGGATTTATTTATGTTGAATATTTAAGGCGTTAGTTGCAAGCAAGACAAGGCTCACAACGGCTTGCGGACTGAACTAACCTTTTTGGTTGTGAAGGTCGCAACGGCTTTGCAGTAACACAGTATTGCGACGCGAATAACGGATTAAAGTAATCTAACGCCGTTTATTATTAAGCCGTATTTATACCCTAACAGATCCGCGGCTTTGGTGCACATAACCATACGGCTATGATAAATTTCAAAGTAGTCTGCAACCGAGCAAATGGTATCGTCGGTTTCGATAACTGTGTCAATTTTTAAATTTTCTTTATCGACGCTAACGTACGAGCGGTTTACCGCTAGGTTTACCCTATCGTGAATATTAGTATCCTTATCTAAAACTTTATCTCTCACTCTCGACTTATGAACGTCCGATTTATCCGCAATGATAAGCGCGGAAGTGAGTACGCTTACTGGAACACCGTTTTTCTCGTCGTGATTACCGATTGCCATCATAATTTCAGCAGCGTCTTCGTAATTCATACCCATGCGCTTTAAAACGCTATATGCAAGTAGAGCTCCACTTCCTGCGTGGTCGTACCTAGATAAAGAATTTCCTATATCGTGAAGATACCCTGCAATCTCTCCAAGCCTTACGAGTTTTGCACTAGCACCCGTTTCCTTTAAGATTTGCCCCGTCCACGAAGAAACTATCGATGCGTGTCGAACGGAATGTTCGGTGTATGCAAGCGCGTCGATTTGCTTTTCACTGGTTTTTATTAGAACTTTTACTTCTTCGTCCTTTTTAACGTCTTTAAGTGTTACCATAATTAAATCTTTTTTACCGAAATTTTACCGTAAATTTCTTCAAACTTATCGCGATAGAACAAATTCGTTCCAGGCGTGGTTATAGATGCAGTGCCGGCGGCAACCGCGTTCTTCAAAATTTCTTCCTTGCTCGCGCCTTGTTCTATCATAACCGACGCAGCAGCAATCATACTATCCCCCGCACCAACGGTGGAATTGACTGCAACGGAAGTGCTTTTACAAAAATAAGAGTTAGTTCCGTCTGTAAGTATTGCACCTTCTCGCCCAAGCGATAATAAAACGTTTTCCGCTCCCATATCAATTAGAGAATAACAAGCGCTAAGCATATCCTTTCTCGTAGTTAAAGAAACATCTGCTATTTGTTCAAGTTCTCTAAGGTTAGGCTTTACCATATAAACGCCTGCTGATAACGATTTTTTGAGTTTTTCCCCTTCGGTGTCTACTATTATCTTTGCCTTTTTATCAATAGATTTTGCAAGTTTATAATAATAATCGTCGCAAACTCCGTTTGGAAGAGAACCACTCATAATAACGACCGATGCGTTTTTAGATAACGTTTCAACTAAACTTAAAAGTTTTTGTTGGTTTTCAACGCTGACGTTTTCACCGCTTTCGTTAATTTCAGTAAGCATAGAACGATTGTCAACTATCTTGTAGTTAGTTCTAACGTGCCCCTTGTTCCAAATGAACGAGTTTTTAACGCCCTCTTTATCAAGATTAGTCACGAACAAACTACCTTCGTTCTCATACATAAAGCCGGTGGCGAAACTATCGCCACCAAGCCTTTTGATACCTATTGCTGAATTGAGCGCTTTGCCCGAATAAGTAATTATTTTGTTGTTTACTCTGTTAAGGCGCCCAACAACCAGTTGTTCAAGTTCCATCGTACAATCAATGCTCGGGTTGGGACATACGCTCAAAATCATCCTATTGCTCCTTTTTTGCTTCCGCTATAATCTTAGCAGTCTCTTCAAAAGGCACTTCTTCATACCTTTCAAACTCTTGAGTAAATCTACCGCGACCTTGAGTGAAACTTCTAAGTTCAGCAGTATAATCAAGTATTTCACTTTCGGGAACTTCACAAGTTACGATACTATTTTCACCGTCTTGATCGGTGGAGACAATGCGACCGCGACGCTTATTCATATCGCCCATAATATCGCCAAGATACGTATCAGGTGCGGTTACAGTTACTTTCATAACGGGCTCTAAAATAACGGGTTTTGCGTTCTTTAAACCCTCAGCGTAAGCGATCTTCGCTGCGGAAACGAATGCAACTTCCTTACTGTCAACCGGGTGAGACGAACCGTCGAAAAGCGTTGCCTTTAAGTCAAGGAGCGGATATCCCGCGAGAACGCCTTCTTTAATCGCTTCTCTTAAACCTTTATCAACTGCTGGGATAAATTGCTTGGGAACTGAACCGCCAACCGTCGCGTCAACGAATTCGTAAATTCCGTCCGCTGCGCCCGACTCAAACTTAATTTTAACGTGGCCGTATTGACCTGCGCCACCAGATTGTTTCTTGTGTTTACCTTCGGCTTCCGCTACGCCTTTAATCGTTTCTTTGTATGCAATTTTCGGCTTTTTAAGTTCAGCCTCAACGCCGAATTTTGCTTTGAGTTTTTTCTTGATAGTTTCAAGTTGAGTTGCACCAACGCCCGAAATTACCATTTCGCCAGTGTCGGCGTTCTTTTCAACGTTAAAGGAAATATCTTCGTCTTTAAGTTTGTTAAGACCTGCAAATATCTTATCTTCTTCGCCCTTCTTTGCTGCGTAAACGGAACGCTTGTAAGTTGCGGGCGGAATTTCAAACGCCTTAAACTTAGTGTCAATCTTTTCATATAGCGTGTCGCCAGTTCTTGCGTTATCAAGTTTGGAAAGCGCACCGATATCGCCAGCCGAAAGTTCGGTAACCGCTTCTTGCTTTTTACCAACAACGGTGTAAATACCGCTTATCTTTTCTTCGCCCCAACCGGAAACCTTTAAGGTTTGACCTGCTTTGAGTTTACCGGATATAACTTTGATGTAGTTAAGTCTACCAACGTACGGGTCAACCACCGTCTTGAAAATTCTAACTACGGTTTGGTCGTTAACGTCGGGTTTAACGGCAATCTTTTCTCCATCAACGAGCGCTCTTTGAATACCAGCGTCCATCGGGCTTGGAAGAGTTGAAATAATCTTATCCATAAGATTAAATACGCCGTGGTTTTTGTACGCGCTACCGCCAAGCACGGTGATAGTCGAACAAGTGTTGATACCGATTTTTACGCCCGCTTCGATTTCTTCGGGGGATAAAGTTCCCTCTTCAAAGAATTTTTCCATAAGCGCTTCGTCGTTTTCAGCAGCCGCCTCGGAAACGGTAAGTCTGGCTTCCATATACGCTTCTTTTAAGTAATCGGGGATAGGACTTTCATTTCTTTCCCAGTCACGAAGAACGCCGTAAGCGACCTTTACAAAACCTTTCATCTTGCCGTCAACCATGTTGGGAACTATCATCGGCGCAATCTTGTGGCCGTATTTAAGTTTAATTGCGTTAACCGTCTTTATAAAGTCGGAATTATCTTTGTCAAGTCCGTTTATGAAAAGCATAGCGGGGATTTTTCTCTTGACGCAATAATCTATTGCTCTTTCCGTGCCTACCGTAAGCGTACCGCCAGCGCTCGCAACTATTATTGCAGAATCTGCAACTGCAAGTGCTTGAGCGAGTTCGCACTCAAAATCGTAGTAACCGGGTACGTCTATAATATTGAATTTATACCCTTTATATTCTCCGCATGCGCATGCAAGTGAAATTGAAGACTTTTTCGCCGTTTCTAGCGGATCGAAATCCATTACGGTGTTACCGTCTTCTACTTTACCTTGGCGGTCAATAACGTTCATATTAAATAAAATTGCTTCTGCAAGCGTGGTTTTACCTTCTCCGCTATGACCTATTAGCGCTACGTTCCTAATTTTGTCTACGTCCATAATCGTACTCCTAAATGTTGATTCGGAATTTTTATCCGTTAATACTATTATACAATACGTTTTTCCCTTTTTCAAGAGTAAATTTTTCGATTAGGTTATGACGTAACCTTCAATTAAAAAAGGAAGAAATTTCTTCCCCTTTTAAATTACTATAAATAATAAGCCACCGCGCCCGTCGTTAACGATTTTCGTAACCGTTTTTCTCATCTTATTTTTAAGTTCGGGCTTCATTGACTGAACTTTTCCGTTAATCTCGTCGCGGACGAGAGTTGATAAGGTTTTACCGAAAATATCCGTCTCTAAAACCTTGTCGCCCCCCTCTTCGCTTTGAGAGTTTATGTACTCTACGAAATCTCTGCATTGCTTTTCCGTGCCTGAAATGGGGGAAACGTCGGCGGTTAAATTTATCTTCATAAGATGCATGCAAGACGAAGTCGCCTTAATTTTAACGCCGTATCTCGAGCCGTGTTTTACAAGTTCCGGCGAGGAAATTTCCATATCGCTATCCGTTGGAATTACCACGCCGTAACCACACTCTTCTACTTCGCTAAGCGCACTCTTTAGTTTGCGATAGTTTTCCTTTGCCAACCTTAGTTCTTTAACGTAACTCATAAGGGCAAACTCGTCTTTTATATCGTCTCCCGCTAAACTTGAAAGCATCTCGTAAAAAAGCCCGTCTTTTGCAATGAATTCGTAACGAGCCGAACCGTCGCCTAAATTCGCAACCGACTTTACGACCTTATCTACGCAAGGCGCGGTCAAAAGCGCGTCTTCAATGACTTTGTAGTGTTTCATTTTAGTCGCTATTTTCGACACGTCTTTAACCCTTTCGATAACGCTTGAAATCATCTCGTTATCACACGGCAAAACTTGCATCCATCTAGGGATATCAATATCAAAAGATTTGAGCGGAAATTCTAAGAGTAAATTTTCTAAAATCTCGATAAAACCACTTTCATCAATATCTAATAAGTTGGCTTTAATCACCCTAACGCCGTATTTATCGGTTAAATTATCGGCAAGTTCGGTTGCTTTTTGAGAGTTTTTATCGGCGGTGTTTAAAACTATGATAAAGGGCTTTCCGCATTTTTTAAGGTCGCTAACAACCCTTTCTTCAGCGTCTACGTAATTCTCTCTAGGAATATCGCAAATACTGCCGTCAGTCGTAACTAAAACGCCGACGGTCGAATGCTCTTTAATTACCTTTTCCGTGCCTATCTCCGCCGCCCTTTTAAAACCTATCGGCTCGGGCGACCAAGGCGTTTTAACGAGCCTTTCCTTGCCGTCTTCACTCGTTCCCAAAGCGCCGTCAACCATATATCCAACGCAGTCTATAAGTCTTACCTTTGCTTGAGCCTTTCCTTTAAGCGTTATCCTAACGCTTTCGCTGGGAACGAATTTAGGTTCGGTGGTGGTGACCGTCTTACCAGACCCCGACTGTGGCATTTCGTCAATCGCGATTTGGCGCTTAACTTTATTTAAGATATTCGGCGTTACCATAAGGTCTAAAAACTTAGTGATAAACGTCGACTTACCCGTTCTTACAGGACCTACAACGCCAACGTAGATATCGCCGTCCGTTCTACTTGCAACGTCCTTATAAATATCGAACTTTTCCATAAAAAAATCCTCCCGAATACTCTACAGTATATGGGGGGATTATTTTAATTATGCTTGACTTTCATCAATTTCTTCTTTTGCTATTTTCTTTTTAATTCGCGACTCTCTTATCATTTGCAACCAGTTGGTCGGGTGTTCTTCTTCGGTGAGCATGCGCTTGATGTTTTTTCTGTGCGCGTACCACGTTAAAAAGATAATTAAAAGGGCAAACAAATTTGTGACGACTGCAAGTATAATATTGTTTAAACTTGCAACTCTTGACTGGATGTAACTTTTATAAACGCTGTAACACATTGCAATAGCGCCCGGCGTAGTCGCAATGAACGAACCCATTGCGCCAACTTCGGTAAACAATATAAACGCAATGGCAAGCGCACCGCTAATAAGCGCTATCCACGGATTGCACACTGCAAAAACGCCTATCGTAGTCGCGATGCCTTTTCCGCCCTTAAACTTCATAAACACTGGGAATACGTGGCCGAGTACGGCAAAGAACCCACAGCCCACCTTTGCAAGTTGACCGATATTAAGCGTTGTTCCAACGAAATACAAGTCTTTATATATAAGATAGCCGACAAGCGTTGGGATAACGCCTTTAACTATATCTAAAACGAGCGTTAAAACGCCTATTTTAAGACCAAAATTTCTACTCATATTAAGAGTTCCCGGGTTTCCGCTACCGAGTTTTCTTATATCGCTTTTCTTAAGTTTTGAAATAATAATAGCAAAGTTTATATTGCCCATAAGGTACGAGCCTATCGCAAGCAATAAAAACTGCCACCAAAGCATAGCTAAAGTCATTATTCTTCTTCCTCGGTTCTCTCTCTAATAAAAAGCCTAATAGGCGTTCCAGAGAAATCGAACGCATCTCTTATCGTGTTTTCCAAGAATCTCTTATAACTAAAATGCATGAGTTCTTGGTTGTTTACGAACATTACGAACGTAGGTGGAGTAACACCGTCTTGAACGGTATAGTAAATTTTAAGTCTTCTGCCGTGTTTGGTCGGCGGATCGGTGGTGCGAACTGCATCGCCTATAAGGTCGTTGAGCGTTCCGGTTGAAATTCTTCTCTTGGCGTTTTCTAAGCACTCAAGCGCAATAGATAGTATCTTTTCCGCCCTAAGGCCCGTTTTTGCGGATATAAACACCGATTTATAGTAATCCATAAACGCAAGGTCAGCATCGAGTTTAGCGCGGAATTTTTCAATGGTAAAGGTGTCCTTTTCCACTAAATCCCACTTGTTCATAACGACTACCGACGGCTTTCCCTGTTCGTGAACGTAACCGAGAATCTTAACGTCTTGTTCGGTTAAACCTTCGGTACTATCTACGACTACTAAGCAAACGTCCGCCCTTCTTATCGCACCGAACGCACGAACGACACTATAATACTCAACGTCTTCGTACACCGATTTTTTCTTTCTTATACCTGCCGTGTCTATAAGCGTAAACTTTTGACCGTTATAGGTAAACGGCGTATCAATAGCGTCGCGAGTAGTTCCCGCAATTCCAGACACAATCGTTCTGTCAAAGCCTAAAAGTTTGTTAGTTAAACTTGATTTTCCAGCGTTTGGCTTGCCGACGATTGCTATCTTTATAGTCTCGTCGTCTTCTTCCATTTGAACGGCGTCAAAGTGCGAACAAATTTCATCGAGTAAATCGCCAAGGCCTTTACCTTGCTCGCAAGAAATGCCCATAGGTACGCCAAGCCCGAGTTCGTAATAATCGTATAAAAGCGTTTCGTCGTAATTGTCGAGTTTATTAACGGCTAAAACTATCGGCTTGTTGCTCTTTCTAAGCATTGACGCAACTTCTATATCCGACGCGGTTACCCCACCTTTAACGTCGCACATAAAAACTATTACGTCGCTCGTTTCAACGGCGATTTCCGCTTGTTTTTTAATGTGCATCCACATCTCGTCTTGAGATTTGAGTTCAATACCACCCGTATCTATTACGGTAAACGCCTTTCCACACCACTCAGCGTCGCAATATATTCTATCGCGAGTAACGCCCGGTTTATCCTTAACTATGGAAATTTTTTTACCAGTTATTTTATTAAAGAACGTCGATTTTCCAACGTTTGGTCTTCCAACCACTGCTACAATAGGTTTTCTCATTTTTTTATACCATTTATTTTATTTACAAACCGCAAAAGCGTTTACGAAACTTTCGCCAGTTCCGTCGGTAACTATAACTTTAAGCCCCGTCGCTCTCTCAACTTCCGCTAAAGTAACGCCGTCTAAAAAAACGGATTCTTCACGCCTTAAACAAACGTCGGGCAACACTAAATAATCAAAGCCGGAAACGGATTTTAAAGCGTTGATAATATCCCTGCCAACAAGTAGCCCCGTACAGTTTACCGTTTGACCGAAAAACTCGTTTTCAACCGCTAAAACTTTAACTTCTATTCCAAATATATAGGACTTAATAAAGTCTACTTGCTCGCTTATAAAACCGTGTGCGGAAGTTCCCGAAACAACTACGAATTTACCGCTTGACTTTACCTTTTTAACGGAAGAACGTATCTCACTTAAAAACTTTGCAGTAACGCCTACACCGTTTTCAATTTGCGGATAATCACCGTACGTTTCACTAGGTGGAAGAGGGAGTTTCGCCTTAAAGTAAAACTCATCCGCTAAACTGATAATTTTTCTAGAAAATAAACTGTTAAGGCGGTTAACTTGCTCTATTACACATCTACTATACCCAGCGTCAACGTCTTCAATTTTAAATAATCCTTCTCTGTACTTAGTTATTCCACAGGGAACCACGGCTATTGATAAAACGTTTTCGCCAAGCGCTAAAAGGTCGTGACAAGTATTATCTAACACCGCTCCGTCGTTAACGGACGGAACGAGAACTATTTGGGTGTGTACCTTAATTCCACCGTCGCATAATTTTTTAAGTTTATCGAGTATATCGCCTGCGAAACGGTTGCCGAGAAGCGCCTTTCTTTTCTCAGCGTCCGTCACGTGAACGGATACGTATAAAGGGCTTAAATTCAAGCGGATAATCCTATCGATTTCTTCATTAGTTACGTTGGTTAGCGTTACGAAATTACCGCGCAAAAAACTCTGCCTATAATCGTCGTCTTTCAAATAAAGCGACGGGCGCATGCCTTTCGGCATTTGGTCAACGAAACAAAACAAGCATTTGTTACGGCAACTTAAAACTTCTAAATTATCGTTTTCAAAGACAACGCCCAAACTCTCGTCTTCATCCTTTTCAATTTCAAACTCCAACTCTTCACCACTGCGATTAACGGTTAAGGTGAAATAGTTTTGACTGTCGTAATAAAGGTAATCTAAAACGTCTTTACACGAAAAACCGTCGAACGCAACTATCTCGTCACCCTTTTTAAGCCCGAGTTCGTGCGCTATATTATTTTTGATAATTTTAGAGATTTTGAGCATAAAGTTATTATACACTTTATTTGATTTTTTGTAAAGTAAAAGCGGTGTTTACTTTAAACACCGCTATTATTTATTTCTTAAACGGCTTTTTGTAAAAACCGAGAATAAACGTTATTATACCGAATATTGCGCCGAATATCGTTACCGACCACAGCACGTGTTTGTTAGTTACAAAGCCTGCCGAGAAGAAATACGCGCCAACGCTTAATAAAATTATTGCTATAACTAGTTTGTATGTGGGATATTTTTCACTTGACTTATTTGCGTAAAACGCTCTAAAAATTTCAACCACTCCGCGCATCCATAAAACGATTGCTATTATGCGAGACGCATCGAGTGCGAAAATTGCAAACTGAGATAAAATAAGCCCAAGCGAAACTAAAATCAATACGCAAAATTCAATTATACCTAAAATTTTAACCACGCCGTTTGAACGCTTTAATAGTCTTTTAAGTAAAAACAAAAACGCGTAAAGCAAAACGACTATTGCAATTATAATCTTAACGAACTTATGCCCCCACTCGGCAAAGAAAAGGTCGGGGGCAACGCTGAGCCAAAACGGCATAAGTAACACGGAAAGTGCAAACACTAGCGCACCTATTACGAAATACGCCCAAAAAAACGGCGTCTTCTTTGTATTTATAAATTTTGATAATTTGCTAGCCATAAAATTCCTCCTTAATCGTAATTATTAAAATTTAATTTTTTTAAGACGTCTTTAAAATACTTTGGAAGCGGTGCGAAAAACTCGACTTCTTCGTTAGTGGTTGGGTGAACGAAGG
Source organism: Christensenellaceae bacterium (assembly GCA_045536835.1). Lineage (GTDB taxonomy): Bacteria > Bacillota > Clostridia > Christensenellales > Borkfalkiaceae > HGM11412. The sequence continues at coordinate 6,543 of JAZSOI010000037.1, read as the reverse complement.
TAAGTTTTCTAGCGTGGAGCAACTGCCCGCCCAAATTAAACTTTTGATTTTTGTATCCATACACCACGTCGCCAACGATGGGGTGACCTAGGTGTTTTGAGTGAACTCTTATTTGATGAGTGCGCCCTGTTTCAAGCACGAATTTACAAAGCGTGTAGCCGTTTGAACGCTCTAAAACTTCAAAATTTGTAACCGCTTTTCTTCCGCTTGAAGATACTGCCATCATCGTTCTATTTTTAGTTGAACGAGAAATATACGTTTCAATTCTACCGCTATCTTGCTTTAATATACCTTCCAATAGGGCGATATACTCTCTTTTGCAAGTCTTTTTTTCTATTTGAGAAGATAAACTCAAATGCGCCGTATCGTTCTTTGCAACGACTAAAAGCCCAGAGGTGTCTTTGTCAATTCTATGAACTATTCCAGGTCTTATAACGCCGTTTATTCCACTTAAACTATCTAGGTGATAAAGAAGTGCGTTAACTAGCGTTTCATCGCCAGTTCCACTGCCTTGATGTACTGTTAAGCCTTGGGGCTTATTGATTACGGCAACGTCATCGTCTTGATAAACGACATCTAGGGGGATATCAACCGCTTTGACGTCTAACCCCTTTGGCTCGACTATTTCAACGGTTATTACGCTACCCGTTTTTACTTGCTCTTTAGCCTTGGGAATTTTTCCGTCGACTAAAACGAAATTACCGTCGATTAACTTTTGAATTTTGGAACGAGAAAAGTCTAGCGCCTTGGATAAGTAAACGTCAAGCCTTTCTCCGCCATTATCAACGATTACGGTCTTACTCTCCACTACCACTTTCTTCCTTTTTCTTCTTTTTAAACAGTCCGTCTTTATCTATAAATAGTAGATAAAAACAAAGCGTTATAACGCCCGAAACGAGCGCGACGTCGGCAACGTTGAAAATGGCTGGGAAAATATCGGTGTTGTAGAAAACGAAAATAAAGTCGCGCACCTTGCCAAATGCAATTCTATCAATTAAGTTTCCAAGCGCCCCCGCAAAGATTAAAGATAAGGCAACGGCCACCCACTTAGACGGTTTCTTTTTCTTAATTATCGTATAAATAAAATAAACAAGCACCGCAAGAAGCGATATAATCGTTAAAATCTTAAAAAAGGTTTGAGCCCAGTCCTTTCCACTTAAAAAACTAAATGCCGCACCAGTATTGTACGATAGGCGAAATTTAAGCAAACTTGGAATAACTACGAAGTCCACCGAATTTTTAACCGCTAAATATTTACTTATTAAATCAAGCGCAAGCGTTCCGCCAGCGATTAGTAAACAAACTATATAAAACATCAGTCAGTCGCTCCAAGTTCTTTGCATAAACTCATAAGGTCGAGTTCGCCGGGATTTAAAACGTCTTCCATATTAAACCCGCTTTCCGTTTCGCCAAAGAGAGAATTTCGTTTGTTGAACGAAATATCCTTACCGTTATCAATAATCTTAAAGATTTCTTCAATCTTATCTATCGCTGAGTAGTCAACGTTTTCGTTAGAACTAAGTATCTCGGTTATCATTTCAGAAGTATAATAAAGTTTACGAGTTTTATCCGTTGGATACTCTTTAACGAGATTGCTTATATAACTGTTCCACCTTGCGTTAAACAGTTTAAGCCTATCAATTTCCGCCTTATAGGACTCTTTTACGATATTTGATTGATTGTTTTTCGTAAGTTTTTCTTTCATAAAATTACTTTCTTATCTTTGAAAGCATCTCCGTTTTTAATTTTAAAAGCTCGTCGGATAAGTCCACTTTATAAACGTGTGGCCTATCAAGTCTTAAATACTCGTCCCAAAAAGACTGCATCTCTTTTTTAGCAAAACTTGCAATTTCTTTAACGGTTGGGAACTTGTAAACGAGTTTACCGTTTTCAATAATTTTTATAGATAACTCTTTTATAGTGTAATCGTTAAAAGTGATTTTCTTCCAAGTTTCAATGGGGTGAGTAATAGTTAAAGGCTTACTCTCGTCAAACTTCTCGTTATAAAGCGCGATTAAGTCGGCTTCCGCTTTGCCAGTTTTATTATCGTAGATTCTCAAAACTTTCTTAAAACCCGGGTTGGTAATTTTAGCAGTCGTTTCGGAAACCTTGATTTTTGGCGTGATAGTTCCGTCCTTTTCAACTACGCCTGCAAGTTTATAAACACCGCCGAGCGCAGGCATGTCCGCACTAGTTATAAGTTTAGTGCCGATACCCCAAGAATTTATCTTTGCGCCTTGAAGTTTTAAAGACTGAATAAGTTTTTCATCTAAGTCGCCACTAGCACAAATAATAGCGTCGGTATATCCCGCGTTATCAAGCATTTGGCGTGCTTTTTTTGTAAGGTAAGCAAGGTCACCGCTATCAATTCTAATACCGAGCGGTTTTTTGCCCTTTGCTTTAAGTTCGTCAAACACCTTAATTGCGTTTGGGATACCACTCTTTAAAGTATCGTAGGTGTCAACTAAAAGTAAAGTTGCATCGGGATAAGTGTCGGCGTAAGCCTTGAACGCGTCGTATTCCGTAGGGAAACTCATAACCCAACTGTGAGCGTGAGTTCCTGATACTGGGATATCGAATATTTGACCTGCTAAAACGTTGCTCGTAGAGTTGCAACCGCCTATAACCGACGCTCTCGAACCGTAAATACCCGCATCCGGACCTTGCGCTCTGCGAAGGCCGAATTCCATAACGTTGTCACTTCCCGCCGAATAGCGAATTTTTGCCGCCTTTGACGCGATTAGCGTTTGGTGGTTGATGATATTAAGTATTGCAGTTTCGATAAGTTGCGCTTCCATAACGGGCGCTTTAACGGTAAGGATAGGCTCGCCGGGGAATACCATAGTTCCTTCGGGAACGGAATACACGTCGCCGGTAAACTTAAAGCCTTTAAGATAACTTAAAAAGTCTTCACCAAAGATTTTTAAACTTCTTAAATACTCAATGTCGTCGCTTTCAAACGATAGGTTTAATATATAATCAATCGCTTGTTCAAGCCCCGCCGCCAAAGAGTAAGTTATAAGTTCGTTTTGACGGAAGAACACGTCGAAAACAACTATCTCCTCGTCTTTATTTTCTTTGAGATAGCCGTTCATCATGGTAAGTTCGTATAGGTCTGTAAGTAACGTTAAATTTCTCTTGATGTTCATAATAATTAGTCCTTAAACGTTTTAATTTCGGGAAGATCTTCTTCTCTTTCTTTTTCTTCTTGTTTTTGTTGTTTTAATTTTTCGGTGTAGGGAACGAAATCTAGTGATTCGCTAGTTCTTGAAACGGAAAGTTTATCCGCCTTTAAAATAAACGGAATAACCATAGCGATAAGCCCCACGCCAACGCCGATTATAACGATAAGCCAAATATAGAGTTTAAAGCATACCATAAGTAGCACTATGCCGATAACCGTGAGCATTCCGCCAACGGCGTACTCGTAACCGCCCTTTCTAATAAGCCCGAATACTGCGGTGTATAAACCAACGCCGAGCGTAAGTACGGTAAAAATCAAAAGGAAGGGGTTAACGCATAAGCATATTGCGCCCGATACCTGTAACGCACCTAAAACGGTTGCTACTGCAATTACTAAAATAACTGCAACTGCGGATATAATTATATCGGTTTTACTAAACTTTTTCATAATAATCTCCTTTTGCTATGTATTATAACATAACAATTTGAAAATAAAAAGTGTTTTTTATAAAAAAACAAGCAACGCGCTGAGCGTTGCTAGAAACTATGCGTTTTTTTCGTTATTTTTTATAAAACCTAAACTGATGAGTAGCGCGTCTTCAACGAGCACCATAGTTTTATCTGAAAGTTCGCCGATTCTTTCTTTTAAACGCTTTTTGTCAAGCGTTCTAATCTGTTCAAGCAAAACCACGCTATCTTTTGAAAGCCCGTATTCAAGCGCGCTAATTTCAATGTGCGTTGGAAGTTTTGCCTTGTTAATTTTGCTAGTTACCGCGGCGGCAATAACGGTTGGGCTGTACTTATTCCCTATATCGTTTTGAACGACGAGCACGGGGCGAACTCCACCTTGCTCGCTCCCAACCACGGGGCTTAAGTCGGCGTAATATAATTCTCCGCGTTTAATCATAAAGTAAAAGTCTCCCTTAATAGTATACGCGAAAAGCAAAACCTTTCGTTATAATTTTTGACTCTTGCTTTTTATTTTATACATTAAAATAATTGCATAATATAAAAAAATGATGTATAATGTCCGTAGTAACTGAAAAATAATAACGCCCAAAAGGAGAATTATCAATATGGCATTAGTTAATAGTAAAAAAATGTTTGAACAAGCATACAAAAACGGCTACGCTATCGGCGCTTTCAACGTAAACAACATGGAAATCGTTCAAGGTATTACCGAAGCTTGCCAAGAAGTTAAAGCTCCCGTTATTTTACAAGTATCTAAGGGTGCAAGAGCATACGCTAACCACACTTACCTTGTAAAACTCGTTGAAGCAGCAGTTAAGGAATGCCCCGACATTCCCATTGTACTTCACCTTGACCACGGCCCTGACTTTGAAACTTGTAAAGCATGTATCGACGGTGGCTTTACCTCCGTTATGATTGACGGTTCGCACCTTCCTTTCGAAGAAAACATCGCTCTTACCAAAAAGGTTGTTGACTACGCTCACGAACGTGGCGTTACCGTTGAAGGCGAACTTGGAACTCTCGCTGGTATTGAAGACGACGTTAAGGTTGAAGCAGGCCACGAATCTTACACCAAGCCCGAAGAAGTTATTGAATTCGTAACTAGAACCGGCGTTGACTCTTTGGCAATCGCTATCGGTACTTCTCACGGCGCGTACAAATTCACTCCGGAACAATGCACCGTTAACGAAGACGGTATCTTAGTTCCCCCTGCACTTAGATTTGACATCTTAGAAGAAGTTTCCAAGAAACTTCCTGGTTTCCCGATCGTACTTCACGGTTCTTCTTCAGTTCCGCAAGAATACGTTAAGATGGTAAACGAAAACGGCGGTAAGATGCCCAACGCAATCGGCGTTCCCGAATCTCAACTTAGAAAAGCTGCTGAACTTTCAGTTTGCAAAATCAATATCGACTCTGACCTTCGTCTTGCAATGACCGGTACTATTCGTAAATTCTTCAACGAAAAGCCCGACAAGTTCGACCCCAGAGAATATCTTAAACCTGCTAGAGCAAACATCAAAGAAATCGTTAAACACAAACTCGTTAACGTTTTAGGTTGTGCTGGCAAGGCTGACGAATGCATGTAATTTATTGAAATTTAAAAACGATGCGAAATTTCGCATCGTTTTTTATTTTGAAAATTTACATCCACAAAAATCTTGACGGTATAAAGAATATTCCTTTGAAAGTTCTATCGAGCGAAGATATCCCCCTTCCTTTTTAAAATCGGTGGGAAGATATTTTACGGATAACTCTTCTTCTAAACGCTCGCCTATCTCGTTTAGCCACGTTGCGTTTTTGTGCGGACTTACGGTCAAGGTGGTTGCAAAGTAATCATAACTTTGCTCCTTGGCAAATTCCGCAGTCTTTTTAAGCCTTAACTTATAGCACTCATAACAACGAGTTGAGCGTTCAGGCAAGTCTTCGTAACCGCTAATTGCAGTTAAAAACTCTTCGCTTTGGTGCTTTACTTCAATAACTTTAACCCCATAGCCGTAAACCAAAGCGCAAAAACGCTTTTGCTCTAATAACCTTTTTGAAAACTCTTCATCGCTTTCAATATTTGGGTTATAGTAAAAAATATCCACGTTAAAATACTCGGTTAACCGCTCTAAACAAACGGTTGAACACGGAGCACAACAACTGTGTAGTAAAAGCCTTGGCTTATAGTCAAGGCTTTTTATTACGTTTTGATATTTTTGATGATTAGTTAACATTTTATAACCTTTTTGTAACCGTTGCCGTTTTTTACGCACTTTGAAACGCGCGATAACGTTGCCGAAGAAATATCCGTTTTTTCAATAACTTCTTCGTAGGTATCGCCTTTAATTAAACACTCGGCGGCAATTAGCCTTTGCGCCATTTGAAAAATTTCCTTTTGCGTGCAAAGGTCACCCAAAAACTCCTTGCAGTCGTCAAGGGTTTTGAGTTTCAAAATTGCTTTATAAAGTTTTTCAAGATGGGTTTCGTTAATGCTCATTTTTCTAAGAATGATTGTAAAAATTGCTTAGTAAGTTCGCTTGTAGGATTTACGAGTACTTGCTCGGGCGTACCGAATTCTTCAACTTGACCGTCCGCCATAAATAAAACTTTATCCGATACGTTTTTAGCAAACTCTATCTCGTGGGTAACTATTATCATAGTGTGGCCTTCGTCACGAAGGTTTTTGATAACTTTTAACACTTCGCCGGTAAGTTCAGGGTCGAGCGCGCTAGTTGGCTCGTCAAAGCAAAGAATTTCCGGCGATAGCGCAAGCGCCCTTGCAATAGCCACGCGTTGACATTGACCGCCCGAGAGTTCGCACGGATAGTTATTCATCTTATCTTGAAGACCAACGCGAGTTAAAAGACCTTCGGCAATCGCCTTATTGTCAAGTTTTATCTTCTTAAA
>JAZSOI010000031.1:0-24499 GCA_045536835.1 Christensenellaceae bacterium | reverse complement strand
GCGAAGGCGGTTACGAAGCAAAATCTTCTAACTATAAAGCAGGCGTAGCCGAAATCATTATCGAAGAAGGCAAAAAACTTTTAGCCGATATTAAATAATAAAAAAATCTCAACTGCGTTTTAGCAGTTGAGATTTTTAATTTGATAAAGTAATGTTACAACCTGATTAAAAAATAGTGCACAAAACCCAATATATTATAGGAATTGTGATAACAGATAAAATGGTTGAGCCGAGCGTTAAAATTACCGAGCCTTCACTGTCGCCGTCGTAATTATCTGCAAAGGTTGAAGATAACCCAGCCGTTGGAACGGCAAAAGCAAAGAACGTTGCCATAATAATTGCCACGTCAAGTTTAAACGCAAGCGTTAATAAATACGCAAGGGCAACGGATACTATCGGCATTGCTATTAGTTTTATACTAGAAACGTAGTAAAGCGCACGTTTAGTAAACATTGAAACTACGTTAACTTCCGCCATCTTAACGCCAAGTATTACCATAGACAACGGCGTTACAATATTGCTAAAATAATTTGAATAAGTTGCAACTTCGGGAACGTAATTAGTAACGCCTGTAAGGTTTACTATAATTCCCAAAATAAAGGCAATAAGCACAGGGCTTAAAATTGCTTTTTTCACGCTTATAGTGTTTTTATCGCCCGAAATTAAGTATACGCCAAGGGTGAACATTATAACTAGCGTTATAATATTTAAAATTATTAAGTAAGCAACTACTGGAGAATTTCCAAGCACGGCTTTTGCAAGCGGAATTCCTAAGAAACCGTTGTTAGAAAACACCATGCAAAATCTCATCATTGCACTTTTCTTATCGCCGTTTTTACCCTTTACGAGTAAAGCGGAAAGAAAAAATACCGCAACGGTGAAAACTATTCCAAATAAACCAACTATAATTATTGATTTTGTAAACTCACCGGTAAATTCTACGTTTAAAGTACTTGAAAAAATTAGAAAGGGCATTCCTACGTAAGTTAAAAGTTTTGAAAGCGTTGCCGATTCCTTGCTTTTAACTATCTTCGCTTTTACTAAGATATATCCAGGGATTGCAAGTAAAACGAAAACTATTACGTTTTTAAGCATTACGATTAAAGCGTCCACGTCATACCCCTTTTATCAAAGATTTTCTCTGTTTATTAAAAGTTTATCGTAAGCAATATAACGGTTATAAACGCTATCGGCTTTTTCTTTTTCGGCAATAGGATAAGTTTCGCTATCAGTTTTTACGATGCTCGTTACCGCTTGATTTATATCCTTATATAAACCTATGCCGTAACCAGCGTAAATCGCCGTGCCTAAGCAACCGGTTTCTTTATTTTTCAAAGTTACGACCTTTTTGCCAGTTATATCTGCTTTAATTTGACGCCAAAGTTTGCTCTTCGAGCCACCGCCTATCGATATAATCTCGTCCACTTTTACGCCTAAATATTCAAGGTATTGTCTAAGCATACAAGCGATAGATTCCATTATCGCCCTTGAAAAATGTGCTCTCGTGTGCTTTAAGTCTATGCCGTAAACACCGCCCTTTAACTCGCTGTCGTTAGCGGGCATTACTTGACCGCGCATGTTGGGTGCAATAACTAAACCTTCTGAGCCTAATTCTATCTTTTCAGCCCCCTCGTCAATTTCTTTAAAGCCGATATCGAAACAGAAGTTCTTCTTAAACCATTCAAGAACCATACCAGCCGTCGGCGCCCACATAAGTAAACAGTATTTATCCTTGCCAACGTAGTACGCTGGAACTTTAATTCCATCAAAGTACGGCGGAATAGTTTTGGATAAAGCGCAAACTGCGAGTGCAGTACCAGTCATTTCACTAACTAAGCCTTCGCGAATAATTCCAGAACCTATAAAGCCTGAAATTTGGTCGAGCGCACCGGTTACCACGGAAACGCCGTTATACTCGCCTATTTTTTCACCGCTTTCGTAAAGTTTGGGAAGTTTGTCTTCCGTAATGCCGATAAAATCGAGCATATCTTTATAATAAACGCCAGTTCTAGCGTCGAGATATAAAGTTGATGAGTAAAGAGATTTTTCCGCAACGAAAGAACCCGTAAGTTTATATAAAAGCCAGTCTTCAAGCATTAAAAACTTATCCGCTTTTTCAAAAATTTCGGGCATATTGTTTTTGAGCCATAAAATCTTCGGTGCGGGATAACCTGCCGGAACTTCCGTTTGACCAGTTACTTCGTAGATAGTTTTTAAACCAAAATGCTTTTCAATCTCTTGCGCTTCTTTATACGCGCGGTTGTCAAGCCAAACGATAGCGTTCATCAAGGGCTTTCCGCTCTTATCTAAAACTATCATCGTTTCGCCTTGCGTGTCTATTGCCAAAGCCTCGATTTTATATTCGGCGGTAAGTTCGTTATACGCCTCCATGAAAAGTTCGAAGTACTTTTCCGCAGGGAACTCTACGGTATCCCCTTCGGTTATAAGAGTATAAGACTTAGTTGCCGATTTGTATTCAACGCCGTTTTCGTCAAACACGCACGCTTTAAGCGAAGTCGTGCCGATGTCAACTCCTAACAAATATTTCATATTATTTACCATTGCGCTCGTCGTACGCCTTTCTAACTGCGGAAATCATTTCATCTACCATAGCCGCCCTATCGGTTGCTTTTGCTACACCTGAAGACGAACCGGTTGCATCTGCACCAGCGATAATCGTATTGTAAACGTCTTCGCCGTTAGAGATGCCTGCAGCAGTTAAAACTAAGATGTTTTCGTTAACGTCTTTAACCGATTTAGTTGCCGCTTGAACGTATTCTTCACCAACGGAAACGCCTGTGCCGATAAGTTCGCTAGGCTCAGCAACGATAATGTCTGGCAAAAGGGTTGCAATTTTTGACGCGTCTGCCAAAGAGTCCGCACAAACGATAGTAGTTAAACCTACTTCTTCCGCGCGCTTGATAGTATCTTTCAACACGTCGAAAGTTAACGGCTTTTCAACGTGGTTAAGCATAACGCCGTCCGCTCCCGCAGCGATTAACGATTCGGGTAAAATATCAGCAAGGCCTCTACCTGGAACGATAGGGTCCATATGCGGAGCGAAAACGTGAATGTGCTTAGTTGCTTCTCTAACCCTTCTAATATCAATTATCGGAGTGGTAAAGATAATGTCAACGCCGTATTTTTCACTCGCTTTATCCGCAGCGATAGCAAGGTCTAAAATATCGTCACCGTAAAGGTACGATTTTGGGCCGATTTCAAAAAATGGAACTTTAACTTTGTTTTTATTCATATTGCACCTTCTTTTAATAAGTTTTACATATATATTATACATATAATCGCCCCTTATTTCAATCGTTTTTAGCATAATTTAAAATAATTATCTAAATATTTTAAAATGGGTTGAAATGAATTTTTTTAAGTGTTATACTAACACTAACCTAAATTTTTTGAGGTTAATTATGAGTAATACTATCGGTAACAGAAAAGAACGAAAAGAAACTATTGACCTACAAAACGCTCTTCCCGAAATTGAAAAGCTTTTTTACGGAAACTCAAAAAAACCTGAAAAACAAAGTTTTATTTCAAAACTTATAAAAAAGGATATTAAAAACGTAATCTTAATTTCCTTTTTATACTTATTCCAAGGTCTTCCAATTTGGGTAGTTCCGCTACTCACGGCAAACATTATCGACCTTGTTACCACTCGGCCCGACGGTTTTATTTTAAAAATCGTAATCGACGGAATTATAATGATTATATCGCTTATATTAAACGTTCCGTTCACGACTATTCGCGGTAGGATTATGAATAAAACTATCCGCACCACTACCGCCAAAGTGAAATCGACGCTTATTAGAAAACTTCAACGCCTATCTATTACTTACCATAAAGAAATTGAAGAAGGCGTGTTGCAGTCAAAGTTTTTGCGCGATATGGAAAATGTTGAAAACTATTATAGAGTTTTTCTAAACGGACTTATATTGAACGTTATTTCAGCAACCGTTTCCGTTTCTATAGCGGCGTATAAAAACCCGATAGTTTTAGCGTTTTTCGTAGTTGCAGTTCCCATAAACGTTTTAATCGTTAGGGTTCTCCGCGGTCAAATGCGAACTAGAAGTAAAGAGTTTAGAAAGGAAAACGAAAATCTTTCGGCTAAGATAACGACCGCCATACAAATGATGTCCATAACCAAAGCGCACGGACTTTTAAGCCAAGAAGCGTCAAGCGTTGACCACAAGATTGAAACGACGACGGAGGCAGGACTTAAACTCGACAAAGCAACTATGTTTTTCGGTTCGATACTATGGGCTGCAAGTCAAATTGTTTCGGCAATATGCTTGTTCTTCTGCGTGTTCCTTGCAATAAAAGGCGTAATATCCGTTGGCGAAGTAGTTTTATTTCAATCGCTATTTGCAAGCGTTTCAAACGCAGTTTTATCGATAACGGGTATAGTTCCAAACCTAATAACCGGTGCAGACTCCGTTCGCTCACTTGCTGAGATTATGAAGGCGGACGAACTTGAACACGACGACGGTAAACTCCCAGTCCCCGGCATTAAAGGAAACTTTGAATTCGACGACGTTTGTTACTCTTATCCCAAATCGGATAAAGCGGTTATCGACCATTTTAACTTAAAGGTAAATGCAGGGCAAACGGTTGCTTTCGTAGGTCCGTCAGGCTCTGGTAAAAGCACGATAATCAACTTAATTATCGGCTTATTATCACCAACAAGCGGTCAAATAAAAGTTGATGGAAAACCGCTTGAAGATATGCCAAAACAAACCTATAGGAAGTTTTTATCCGTAGTTCCACAAAATACTATACTCTTTTCAGGAACGATTAAAGACAATATTACCTACGGGCTTTCGCACTACACCGAAGCCGAGCTTCAACGCGCGATTAAAGACTCTAATATTAGTGAATTTTTACCGCAGTTTCCAAATGGACTTGAAACTCAAGTGGGTGAACACGGCGATAAACTTTCAGGCGGGCAAAAGCAGAGAATTTCAATAGCGAGAGCGCTTATAAGAAAGCCTAGCATTTTAATTTTAGACGAAGCAACTTCCGCACTCGACAACATCTCTGAATTCCATATTCAAAAGGCGATAGAGAACGCGTCTAAACAGCGCACTACGTTCATAGTTGCGCACAGGCTTTCAACCATTAGAAACGCCGACTTAATAGTTGTTTTAGACGGCGGTAGGATAGTAGAGACGGGCTCGTACCAAGAACTTAAAACGTTAAACGGCAAGTTTGCTGAACTTGAACGCTTATCAACGTTTACTGGAGAATAAAATGAAAAAGTATTTAATACCTAACGAAGGAAATTTTTATAAAGTTAATCTTCATTGCCACACCAACTTATCCGACGGACACGCAACGCCCGTGCAAGTGAAAGATTTTTATAAAAGCAAAGGCTATTCCGCCGTTGCGTTTACCGATCACGACGCGTTTATTCCGCACAACGACCTAACCGATAACGACTTTATCGCGCTCAACGGTTTTGAAATGGAATTTGCTGACTTTTACGATTGTTACGCTAACGGTAAACCTTGGAACCGCGTTAAGCAATGCCATATTTGTTTTATTGCAAAAGACGATAAAATGGATATTCAACCTTTCTATCATAGAACTAAATACGCGATAGGAAACAAGGAAACGAGAAAACTTATAAAGTACGATGACAGCCAACCCGATTTCGAGCGCTGGTACACCCCTAACTGTATAAATTATTGCATGCAAGTGGGAAGAAAACTCGGCTTTTTCGTAATGTACAACCACCCCACTTGGTCGCTTGAAGATTATAGCGATTATTCAAAATATAAAGGTATGCACGCGATTGAGATCATAAACGCAGGCTCGGCAATGCTCGGTTTTCCCGAATACAACCATAGCGTCTACGACGATATTTTAAGGCTTGGAAATAAAGTAAACGCCGTTGCAAGTGACGATAACCACTACGCAGACGATTCGCTTTATAGTGACTCTGGTAAAGCGTGGACTATGGTTAAGGCAAGTGAACTTTCCTACGACGGCATTATGACTGCGTTATATAAAGGCAATTACTACGCCAGCGAAGGACCTGAAATTCACGAAATTTTCGTTGAAGACGGTATTTTAAAAATCAAATGCTCCGACGCTCAAATAGTAAAGGTCAACTACGAGGCGAGAAAGGCGCAAATCAAACTTATTGAAGACGGCACGCCCATTACCGAAGCGGAATTTGAGATATCAAAAGTTCACGGCTATTTTAGAGTTACGGTTATCGGGCTTGACGGTAAAAAGGCTTACACTAGCGCCTACTACCTAGAAGATTTAGGGGAATAAGGAGTAAAGTTATGAGAAAGTATTTAATTTCCAAAGAAGGAACGTTTTACAAGGCAAATCTTCACTCTCACTCAACCATATCCGACGGTAAACTTACTCCAGAACAATCGAAAGAACATTACAAAAGTTTAGGTTACTCCGTTTTAGCCTTTACCGACCACGACCTTATGGTTTGCCACAACGATTTAACGGACGATAATTTCGTTGCACTCAACGGTTTTGAAGTTGAGTACTGGGAAAAGGATAGGCCTGCAAAATCTTGGCCTTTTAGGCACGAATGTCACATAAACTTTATTGCGCTCGACCAAGAAACCGAACTTCAACCCTTTTGGCATAGGTCAAAGTACATTATAGGCAACAATCATCTTCGCCACCTTGGAAAGTTTGACGAAAACGAGCCGGATTTTGAGCGTTGGTACGACGAGTACTGCATTTCTCGTATGATGAGAGAAGGTAGAGAAAAGGGTTTCTTCGTAACGTACAACCATCCCGGCTGGTCGAGAGAAGACTATCCATTTTACTCAAAATACCACGGCATGAACGCCCTTGAAATTATGAACGGAGCAATAAACTCTGGTTACGAAGATTACGCCGTTCGCGTCTACGACGATATGCTCCGCGGTGGCGAAAAGATACTCGCAATCGCGGGCGACGATAACCATAATAGAATAGACTTATCTTCCCCCTATTCCGATAGCGGTGTTTGTTGGACTATGATAAAAGCGGAAAAACTTACCTATAAGGCGATTACAAACGCATTATTAAACGGAAACTTATACTCTAGCGAAGGTCCTGAAATAAACGAACTTTACTATGAAGACGGCAAGGTTACGATAAAGTGTTCGCCCGCACAAAAGATAACTATAACCCACCAGTCTAGAAAAGCGGGAATTAAACTTATGGATGGTGAGCCACTTACAGAAGCGACGTTTGATGTTGACTTTAAAGACGGTTATTTTAGGTTAACCGTTACCGATTTAAAAGGAAAACAAGCGTTCACGAACGCCTACTTCCCAGAAGATATATAAAAATAATTAAAAGCAGTTGAATAACTGCTTTTTTTATGCTAAAATTATTACTATGAAAAGAGCAAGTGGAATTTTGATGCACATATCGTCGCTTAACGGCGACTATTCGATAGGTAGTTTTGGTAGCGAAGCAAGGGCGTTCGTTGACTTTTTAGCAAGTAGCGGATTTTCTTACTGGCAAGTGCTACCTTTTTGCTTGCCGGACGAGTGCAATTCACCGTATAAATCTTTTGGCGCGTTTAGTGGTAACCCCTACTTTATTGACCTACCAACACTTTTTGAAAAAGGCTTGATTTCAAAGGAAGAACTAGAAAGTGCAAAACAACAAACGCCTTATTTATGCGAGTTCGATAGACTTAAAAAAGAAAGGTTTTCCTTGCTTGAAAAAGCATCTAAAAACTTTAAAGACTTTTCTAAAATGGATAAGTTTTTCAAAGCATTTCCAAAGGTTTTGGAGTTTTGCACCTTTATGGCTTTAAAGACGGCAAACTCAAACTTTCCGCACGATAAATGGACTGTGTTTACGCCCGACGATAACGCTTTAAGCATTTGGAAATTTATCGAGTACGAGTTTTTCACCGAGTGGTTTGAACTTAAAAGTTACGCAAACGGTAAAGGCGTTAAAATCATAGGCGATATGCCGATTTACGTCGACTACGACAGTAGCGATTTATATTTTAATAAATCAGAGTTTTTACTTGATGAAAACTATAAACCAAGTCTAGTTGCCGGCGTTCCGCCCGACTATTTTTCAAAAGACGGGCAACTGTGGGGCAACCCCTTATACGACTGGGGCGCTATGAAGAAAAACGGCTACTCATGGTGGAAAGAGCGCGTAGAATTTCACAAGCAGTTATTTGACGGCGTTAGAATAGACCATTTTAGAGCGTTTCAAGATTATTACGCCGTAAAGTCCACGGAAAAAACGGCTAGAAACGGCAAGTGGAAAAAAGGACCGCGTTTGCCCTTTATCAACGAGATTAAAAAACTCGCTGGCGATTTCACCGTTATTGCCGAAGACCTTGGCCACATCACAAAGGAAGTTAGAACGCTAGTAAATAAAAGTGGTTTTCCAGGTATGAAAGTTTTGCAGTTTGGTTTTTTAGGCGAAGAAAACTCACCACACCTTCCGCACAACTACGAAAACAACTGCGTAGCGTACACCGGCACTCACGACAATAACACTCTCTTAGGCTACGTTTGGGAACTCGACGACAACGCTAAAAACTGCGTTATGGATTACTTTAATATAAGCCGTGAAGACTGGAATGATAGTTACGATAAAATTTTATTAAAGATGTTATCATCCTCTGCAGGTCTAGTTATTTTCCCGATACAAGACGTGTTAAAGTACGGAGCAGACACCAGGCTCAACACCCCCGGCGTTGCGGAAAACAACTGGGCGTTTAGAATAACAAAATCGGCGCTTGACGGCATAGACAAAAATCACTACGCATACTACAATAAGTTATATTCAAGAAGATAAAAAGTCACGGATTTTATTCCGTGACTTTTCCGTTTTTAATATTGAAAATTTTAGCGTTTACTCCCTTTAATTCTTCTGGGATTTCAGTTAGGGTTATAATCGTTTGAAAGCCTGAAAGTAAATCTATAAGGCGTTTTCTTCTGCCTACGTCGAGTTCCGAAAGCGCGTCGTCCAAAATTAAAACGGGGTATTCGGAAAAGAGCGAATTAAAGTATTTTACTTCGGCAAGTTTTAAAGATAGCGCAGCCGTTCTTTGCTGACCTTGAGAACCGTAAACTCTCACGTCTTCCCCTTTAACTTTTATCTTGATATCATCGCGGTGTGGGCCAACGGTCGTGTAGCCGAGTATTATATCTTTTTCCACCCTTTCAGCGTACGCGGATAGCAGTTCTTCAACGCCACCGCCTGTGTAATGCGGTGTTTCTAAGTTGAGTTCAATCTCGTCCCCACCAGAGATATATTCGTGATACTCGTTTGCAAAAGGCGAAATGCTATCAATAAATTTTTTACGCTTTTCAATAATTTCAACCGCGCAAGACGCTAGTTCTCTATCCCAAAGCGGTAGCGTTTCATCGATAACTTCTCTATCTTCACTCTTTAATAAATCGTTTCTCTGCTCTAAGATTTTACGGTATTTTTGAAGAGTGTAAAAATACTGCCTATCCGACTGAGAAAGGGAAATATCCATAAATCTTCGCCTATCTTCTGGGCTTTGCTGGATAAGTTTAAGTTCGCCAGGGTTAAAGAATACGGAATTAATATTGCCCATAAGTTCGCCGATTTTGTTGAGTTTAACGCCGTTTACGGTAACTTCTTTTTTAGTGAGCATAAAATCAATTCCCACTTCAACCAAACCGTAACGCGACTGGCAAACACCCGTAATTTTAGCCGACTTTTCACCGTATTTTACCACTTGGCGATCCTTAGTCGCCCTTGGAGAATATCCCGTGCATAGGTAAAAAACCGCCTCGGCTGAATTAGTTTTGCCTTGGGCGTTCTCGCCGACTAAAATATTTATTCCGTCTTGAAACTCGAAAACTGCGTTTTCGTAGTTGCGAAAGTTTTGAAGAGTTAGTTTTTTAATGTACATTTCAAATTGTTGATTTTTTTTGATAATTATTATATACTTATTACATTATACAGTATTTAGTGAAAAAAAACAAGATAAACGCAGAACAAGGGTTATAAAATTATGCAAAGTTACGAAATTATTTGGAAAAGCACCATTCCTGAGATAGAAAAGATTTTTTCTAGCATCACTTACGGTAGGCACATCAAAGAGTTAAAGCCTATCGATTTATACGATAAAACTATCGTTTTGATGACGAAGAGTTCAACTAACGCTGAATTTTTAAACCTTGAAACCGTTAAACCTAAACTTTTAACGGCTTTTAAACGTGCAAACACCGATATTACCGACTTTGAAATTTTCGTTGGAACGAACCCAGCCGACTACGTTTCTAATAAGTCTGAACACAGCGAAGAAAAAAAGATTGAAAGTTTGCCGATAGACCCAAACTACACCTTTGACAATTTCGTAGTTGGCAACTCAAACCGCTATCTTTACGCTGCTGCAAAAGCCGTTGCAGAAGACCCGGGCAACAACTACAACCCCTTGTTTATCTACGGTGCGTCAGGTCTTGGTAAAACTCACATAATGCACTCTATCGCAAACTACGTATCAAAACATCACCCCAAAAAGAAGGTTTTATACGCTACTTGCGAAAAGTTTATGACCGACCTTATTGAAAATATTCGTTCGGGAAAGGCGTACTCTCAAGAAGGCAAAACTCTTAGAAACAGATATAGAAACGTTGATATTTTAATCGTTGACGACGTTCAGTTTTTATCTAAAAAGCAGTCCACCCAAGAAGAATTTTTCCACACCTTTAACGAACTTTACGGCGCGAACAAGCAAATCGTTTTATCTGCTGACTGCGAACCTAAGGAAATCGAACTTTTAGACGACCGCTTGCGCACTCGTTTTGAAGGTGGTTTAAAGGCGCAAGTTCTTCCCCCTGATATTGAAACTAAAATTGCAATCGTGCAGAAAAAAGCCGAACTTAAAAAGCAAATCGTTGGGCTTGACGTTGCAACCTTTATAGCGGAAAATTCCGACGATAACGTGAGAAGTTTGGAAGGCATGCTCAACAAAGTGTTATTCTCCGCCCTTCTTCACGAGCAACAACCCACTTTAGAACTCGCTATCGACGCGCTTAAAGATAGCGCCCAAGCCGACGCTAAGGAAACGATTACCACGTCTCTCATCATCGAAACGGTTTGCAAGTATTTCAAGATTAAAAAGTCTGACCTTATTTCCAAAAAGAGAAACAAAGAACTCGTTGAGCCAAGGCAAATTTGCGCGTATTTGATGACGGAACTTATGTCTATCCCCCTCGTTACGATAGGTCAAGCGCTCGGCGGAAAGAACTACGCAACGATTATTCACTCGCGCGATAAAGTTTCGGAACTTATAAGAATTAGCGATGCGTTCGCAACTGAAGTTAACGATATTAAAAATCTCATACTTAAAAAATAATATGCAAGACTACATTTTAAGATGCGCGTACGACGCCGTCGTTATAGGTGCAGGGCACGCAGGTTGTGAAGCCGCTCTCGCACTTGCTAGAACTGGGCAAAATACCGCGCTAATGACAATAAATTTAGATAATATCGCGTTTATGGCGTGCAATCCGTCAATCGGCGGAACGGCAAAAGGTCACTTAGTTCGCGAACTTGACGCGCTTGGCGGTGAAATGGGCGTTAACATCGATAAAACGATGCTTCAAATTAAAATGCTCAACCGCGGTAAAGGCGTTGCAGTTCAGTCACTTCGCGCGCAAGCGGACAAAAACCTTTACCACCGCGAAATGAAAAAAACGCTTGAAAACACACCTAATCTTACCATCGTTCAATGCGAAGCGACGGAAATTTTAACCGACGGTGAAAAGGTTACTGGCGTAGTAACTAACTTTAACAGTTTGTACGAATGTAAAACGGTAGTAGTTGCAACCGGCGTGTACTTAAACAGCGATATAATTATTGGCGATTACAAGCAGTTTGCAGGCCCGTCTGGCTTTCAAAACGCAACTAAACTTACGGAAAGTTTAATAAAACTCGGTTTTAAAGTTAGGCGTTTTAAAACGGGAACACCCGCTAGGCTTGATAAGAGAACGATAGACTTTTCAAAGTTTTCCATCCAACCCGGCGAAACGGACGTTTATCCATTCTCGTATTTAACGCCGACTCTTCCCGAAAACAAAGAGCCGTGCTATCTTGGTTACACAAACCTTAAAACGCACGAAATTATCCTTAAAAATCTTGACCGTTCTCCCCTTTATAACGGCGTTATAACTACGGCAGGCCCGAGATACTGCCCGTCGATAGAAACTAAAGTCGTTAGGTTTGAAGACAAGGAGCGCCATCAAATTTTCTTAGAACCCGAAGGGCTTGACACTAACGAAATTTACGTTCAAGGTATGTCGTCGACAATGCCGATTGACGTTCAAGAAGAGATGTATCGCTCGATTGAAGGCTTTGAAAACTGTAAGTTTATGCGTTACGCCTACGCTATCGAATACGATTGCATCGACAGTTTAGACCTTCTTCCAACCTTAGAATACAAAAAGGTAAAGGGCTTATTTACGGCTGGTCAAATTAACGGCACGAGCGGTTACGAAGAAGCAGCCGTTCAAGGACTTATTGCAGGCTTGAACGCAAGTATGTATCTTCAAAACAAAGCGCCTTTAATTCTCGGCAGAAACCAAGGTTACACCGGCGTTTTAATTGACGATTTAGTAACCAAAGGCACGAACGAGCCTTACCGCATGATGACTTCGCGCGCGGAATACCGCTTAATTTTACGCCAAGATAACACGGACGAAAGGCTCACCCCTATCGGTAAAGAATACGGTTTAGTCACCGAAGAAAGATGGGAAAACTACCTTATAAGGCGAAAAATGCGCGCTGAGATAGATGAAGAACTCAAAACCGTAGTTCCGTATAAGCAAGCAAAACCTTTCGTTGAAGATAAAACCCCCGGCGAAGTTTTATCACCGCTTTCTTACGCGGATATGATTAGGCGCGGTGTTAAAATTAAAGACATCAAAGAGCATTTTAACGCGTTTACAAGCGCGCCGAACGACCTACTTGAAACTGCCGAAACGGACGTTAGGTACGAAGGTTATATCAAGAAGGAACTCGACGCTATCGAGAAAGCGCAAAAACTTAAAAATAAGGAATTACCCGAAGGTATCGACTATTTATCCATTGACGGTTTAAGGCTTGAAGCAAGGCAAAAACTTGACAAAATAAGGCCTTTGAACCTTGACCAAGCGCAGAGAATTTCAGGCGTTAGTCCGGCGGATATTGCGGTGCTTATGGTGTACTTAAAAACCAAGTATGAAAAACGAAACTGAAAACAAAAAACCTGCTGAAAAAACTCAGGAAGAAATTAAAAAAGAACAAATTAAAAAACAAAAAGCAAGGGCGGAAACGCAAAAGTTTAAGTCCAAATACTTTGAGTATTACGACGATATTAAAATTAGCGATAGACAGGATTGGTGAAGGCAAGTAGTTACTTGCCTAAGCAAAAGCGATAAATGCCCCTCAAGGAGAGAAAAATGATCAAACACGTAGTATGTTTCAAACTTAAAGATAACAGTGACGACGCAAAGGAAAAGGCAACAAACGTTTTACTTTCGATGATAACCAAAGTTCCGCAAATTTGGGGAATTGAAGTTGGTCAAAACATCTTAGATAGCAAGCGTTCTTACGACCTTATTTTACAAGTTGTGGTTGAAGACCTTAAAAAACTTGAAGAATATCAACAAAACGAATATCACGTTAACGTTGTAAAAAAATACATGCACGAAAAGATGGAATCTTCCGTAGCGGTAGACTACGAAGTTGACTAATTTAAGTTTTATACTACCTTTGGTAGCGTTATATGACTGCAAGGCAGTCGTTATATGCAAACTTACAGTTTGCGTTATTGATTTATCTCTATATTATAAAAGCGTTGAGCAAGACTGCTCAACGCCTTTTTATTTTACGTTTATTATCCTTTTATTCTTTCGCTTTGCATATTCGTATGCAATTTTTGTTCCTGATTTTGAATTTTGTTTTTTAGTTTTATTTGGCTTGTAATTTTCATCATAATAAAATATACATATATCACTATTATCAATCATTTCATTATTTCTCTTAATATAACTTATCTCTCCAGCAATTAACCTATCTTTAAAGTGAACTTCTTCATCGTATACCGATATATTGTTTTTATCAAACCCTAATTTTTCATATATACTTTCCCATTTTTCCTTATCGCACTCTAAAATGCAAGTTTCGCTTGCGCAAGTATATTTTTTACGCTTTATAAATGGATATTTTAATTTTAATTCACTTACAATTTTATAACATATTTTATCAAAATTACTTCGACTTCCAAATAAAAAAGTATCTACGTTACAACTAACGATTAAGTTTTCTATTATAATTTTTAACTGTGCATATTTATCATCATTTAAAATAGTATTTCTATGACCAAATACCGTGCACTTGCTTTTCAATATTCTCTCTTCCATCTCAAATAAATCTCATTATGATTTTCATATTTATTTTATTATATCATAATATTTAAATTTTACCACTCTACAGTTGAGTATTTTTTACTATTTTTAGCGATACACTAAAAATAAAGGTGAAAATATGAAATTACAAAAAGCGGTAGCACTTAGAATTAGCAATTTATTGATTGAGCACAATCTAACAAGATATGCGTTATGTAAAAAAATTGTTATGCCACAACAAACTTTAAAAAATATAATTGATGAGCGCAACAAAGATATAAACCTTTCAACTATTGCAAAAATTGCAGAAGGTTTTGACTTGTCGTTAGATGATTTTTTTAGAGACCCTTTATTCAATAAAAACAACTATTACGTTGACTAATTATAAAAGCGTTGAGCAAGGCTGCTCAACGCTTTTTTCTATATAAAATTTTCCACAACTCAAAACTCTAGTTTTGCATATAACGCGACTTGGTCGCATATAACTCGCCGAAAGGCGAATATAACGCAAAGCAACGCTTTGCATATAACTCATTTTATAAATAATTCTTCTTCTAACGGCGTCAAATATCGGCACTCACCTTCACCTAAATTCTCATCAAGTTTAATACCGCCAAACTCTATCCTTTTAAGATAAGTTATTCTATTTCCCTTTGCGCCGAATATTCGCTTTATCTCGTGATACTTCCCTTCCGTTAAGGTTATCTCGCCACTAGTTTTAGATAAAAGTTTTACCTTGCAAGGTTTGGTTAAATATCCGTCCTTTAACAAAACACCACTTTCGATTTCACGCACAACGCTCTCAAACACTTCATCCGCCGTTTCAAAG
This sequence comes from Christensenellaceae bacterium, assembly GCA_045536835.1. GTDB lineage: Bacteria > Bacillota > Clostridia > Christensenellales > Borkfalkiaceae > HGM11412. The sequence continues at coordinate 9,295 of JAZSOI010000031.1, read as the reverse complement.
TAATAAACCTTTTCAACGTGCGATTTTGGGGATAGGCGCTTGTGAGCAGATACCCCGTCGTCAGTTAATATAACTAAGCCAACGGTATCTTTATCAAGCCTGCCAACTGGGAACAATCCGTCTCTTTTAAACCCACTTGAAAGTATATCGATAACGGTTCTATCCCTACCGTCGTCAGTAGAAGAAACCACCCCATAGGGCTTGTTTAACATAATATACGCGTATTTTTTAAAGGTTACGGGCGCACCGTCAAGAGTAATTTCATCCGCTTTTACGTCCACCTTAAAATCGGGCTTGTTAACGATAACGCCGTTAACGGATACCCGCTTTTGCTTTATGATTTTCGTTATCTCCGTGCGAGAGAACATCTTGCACGACGAGAACGCTTTATCAAGCCTTTCCATTAAAGTTCCTTCCTATCGTTAAGCGCTCTTGACAACGTAACTTCGTCCGTATACTCAATGTCGCTACCGATGGGAATACCGTGGGCAAGGCGCGTTACCTTTACGCCAAGTGGTTTTAAAACGCTTGAAACGTACATAGCGGTAATCTCTCCGTCGTAATCGGGGTTGGTTGCCATTATAACTTCTTTAACGTTACCTTGTTTAATGCGGTCTACTAAGCCCTCGATATTAAGGTCTTTAGGCCCCACGTTTTCACTAGGTTTAAGCGTGCCGTGTAAAACGTGATACACGCCCGAAAATTCGTGAACTTTTTCCATAGCGAAGATATCTTTCGGCTCTTTAACTACGCAAATAACGTCCGCTTTTCTCGTTTGGCAAATGGAACAAACTTCTTGGTCTGTATAATTTCCGCAAACCTTGCAGTAACGAATTTTGCGCTTGCAGTTTATTACGCTTTCGGCAAAAGCGAGCGCTTCTTCTTCGCTCATATCGATAATCTTGTACGCAAAACGTTGGGCGGTCTTAGTTCCAACGCCCGGAAGTTTGGTAAAAGAATTAACGAGTTTGCCGATAGGTTCAATAAAGTTACTCATCGATTACATTAAGCCCCCAGCGGGATTGATTTTCTTGTTTAATTCGTCAGCCTTTTTATAACCGTCGTTAAGAGCAACAACGATTAAGTCTTCAAGCATTTCAATATCGTCAACGTCAACGTAGTCGGGATTGATTGAGATTGAAGAAACAATCTTTTTGCCGTTCATAGTAACTTGAACAGCATCGCCTTGAGCAACGCCAACGATTTCAGCGTTTTCAAGTTCTTCTTGAGCCTTTTGCATTTCCGCTTGCATCTTTTGTGCTTGCTTCATAAGTTGTTGCATGTTTCCGCCACCAAATCCGCCGAAACCACGATTAAATCCTGCCATAATTTTACTCCTTTTCTATCTTTAACGCGCTTTGAAAAAACGCCTTTGCTTTATCTTCTAAACTCTCGGCATCTTCCGCTTTGCCGTTTACTACCTTGATGTTTTGAATACCGAATTCCGCCGACAACGAATAAAGCGTTTCTAAATTATCCTTGTTAGATATAAGTTTTTTCTCGTTCTCGTTTCCAGCGAAAATGGTAAGTTCTGTTCCGCTGACGGTCGCCGTCATTTCTTGGCAAGCAACCCAAAGTATAGTCTTGCCGGGGGCTCTGCGAAGTTTTCTAACTATTCCGCCCCAAACTCGCGAAGAGTCTATAGGCGCGCTAACTTGCGCCTTTACTTCCCTTTTAATCTCTTGCTTTGGCAACTCTGGAATAAACTCCTCTTCCGTCGGCGGTGGAACTAACCCTTCGTCAACCGTTTCTTTGGATATCGGTTTTGGCTCTTCCTTTATAGGTTCAACCACTTTTTCAATGGGTTTTTCTACTGGCTTTTCAATAGGTTTTTCTACTTCAACAACCTTTTCGATAACCTTTTCTACTACTTTTCCACTTTCAAACTTAGAAAGTTTTTCTTCGAGCGCCTTCACCCTTGATAAGAGTGCGTCGATATTATAATCGTTTTCAGGCATAGTCGCTTTGATAAGCGCCGTTTCAAGCACCGCCCTTGGCTGAGTTGAATACCTTAGCGAATTTTCTATCGAAGATAAAATTTCAATGCACCTAAGTATTCTATGCTCGCTAACCATACTTGCAATTTCTTTCATAACAAGGTATCTATCTTCCGGAAGAGCAAGTATCTCTTTTGCGTTTTTAGCCGTCTTAATAACCGCTATATCGCGAAGATAATTAACCACGTCCTTAGATAATAGCCCTATTGATTTTCCAAGCATCGATAGTTCATCGGTAAAGGATAAAACGCTTCCAGTATCGCCGTTAAACACCGCCTTTATAAGCCCGTCAACTTTACTAAGGTCAGTCGAGCCTAAAACGGTCAAAACGTCGCTATAAGTCAGTTTTTCATTGCCGTATGACACGCAAAGGTCTGCAACCGAAAGTGCGTCTCTAACGCTACCTTCGCCCGACTTTGCGATTAAATTCACCGCTTCTGCGTCGTACTTTTTACCGATTTCATCGTAGATTGAAGATATGAGTTTTGCTATTTCTTTAGTGGAAATTAACTTAAAGTCAAATCTCATACAGCGAGATAGTATTGTTGCTGGAAGTTTATGAGATTCGGTAGTTGCTAAGATAAATATCGCGTGCTTAGGCGGTTCTTCAAGCGTTTTGAGTAACGCGTTAAACGCTTCGGTCGTGAGCATGTGAACTTCGTCGATAATGTACACTTTATACTTGACCGTAACCGGCGGATATTGAACGCTCTCACGAATATCGCGAACGTTTTCAACTTTGTTGTTGGACGCCGCGTCCATCTCGATAACGTCAACGTTAGACGGGTCTTGAAGCGCTTTGCACGCCGAACATTTTCCGCAGGGCGAACCGTCTTTGCTATCTAAACAGTTAACCGCCTTTGCAAAAATTTTAGCAAGCGAAGTCTTGCCCGTACCCCTTGCTCCGCAAAAAAGGTAGGCGTGGCCGACTTTATCCGTCATTATTTGGTTGGTGAGCGTTTTTACAATCGCATCTTGACCGATAACGGTGTTAAAATCCGTTGGTCTAAAGCGCCTGTATAGTGCAAGATATGCCATTTTATTCTCCCAAGCGTGTGATAATTTTATTTCTGCATCTCGAAAGTGCGTTGCCGATAGATTTCACGCCTTTACCTGTCATCTTTGCAATTTCAGGGTAACTATACCCTTCGAGATAATAAGTTAAAACCTTTTTTTCAAGTTTTGAAAGATTGGAATAAATTTTATTAGTAAGTTCGTTTCCGCTCTCGACCTTTAAAATTTGATCTTCGGGCGGTGGCGAGAAAACGCCGAGCGAATCTAACGCGTCGAGTTTTATGCTTGCGTTAAGCGGAGAACTTTTAAGGTCTGCGTACTTTTTAACCGCCGTGAATAAACTCGATTTCACGCAAGCCGTAAGATAAGTTTTGAACGACGACTGACCTTCTTTGTATCCGTTAACCGCCTTTATAAGCCCGAGCATCCCTTCTTGAACGAGATCGGCTTCTTCCGCACCTAAAAGGTATAAGTTTCTGCAAAAGTATTTAACGAGCCCGATGTATCTATCGTAAAGTTCGTTGAACGCGTTTTCACTACCTAAGCGATACTCTCTAATTAACTCTTCGTCCGTTAGTTTTTTCATGAATTTCTCTGGCGAACGGCTTCAAACACGCCAACGCCAAGCGCAACGGATGCGTTGAGTGAATTTACCTTTCCACTCATAGGAATAGTTATAACTCCGTCACACTTTTGTTTAGTGAGTTTGTTAACTCCAGTATCTTCTCCGCCGATAACTAAACAAATTTTGCCTTTTAAATCGGTTTTGTAGATATCGCTACCGCCAAGTTCCAAAGCGTAAGTCCAAAGCCCTGCGTCTTTGATTTTATCAATAGCCGAGTTTATGTTTACCACCCTTGAAATTTTAAGGTGGTTTGCACTGCCTTCGCTAATTCTCATAACGCTATCGGTAACTTGCGCGCTACGGTGCTTGCCGATAACTAAACCGTTAACGCCTGCACACTCGCAAACTCTTATTATGCTACCTAAGTTGTGTGGGTCTTCAATTCCGTCCGCCACCACTAAAAAGGCGTTTTCGTTGCCCGAAACTAAACCAATAAGTTCATCAAAATCAGTATACGTAAAGTCGGACGTGAACGCTATAAAACCTTGATGACGCTTTGACTCGCACTCTTTATCAAGTACTGCTTTTTCCGCAAATTGCACTTTGCATCCACGGTTTTTAGCGTTTCTTACTAAGTTTCTCGACTCGTCGTCACGAAGGCCGTTTTGAACTAATATTTTATCGACGGTTTTATCCGTTTTGATAAGTTCCGCTACCGCGTTTTTACCTATTATCTTCATCGTTTTCTCCAAAGTTTAGTAAGTAGTTAAGTCTATCCGTTTCCCCGATTAAGTAAAGATATCCAACGAGCGCCTCAAAGCCTGTCGACTTATTATACTCGCAAACAGTTGCCGATTTTGCCCTCGTGTTTTTCTTAGCGTTTCTCGCACGCTTGAAAATGGATATTTCTTCTTCGGTTAAAAGTGGCATAATCTCGTCGATAAACTTAGCCTGAGCAGTCGCCTTTACTTCGAGCGAAGTGCGCCTGTTAAGTTCCGCGCCTTTTAAGTCGCTATGAAAAACTATCTTTTCCCTAACGAACAAAGTATAAACGGCGTCCCCAACAAACGCAAGGGTTATCGGGCTTAACGAACGAGCCGTGATTTTTGAAAGTTTATCGTTTAAATTAAACATACGTAATTATTATAACACACGTTATTATAATTATCAACTATAATAAAGCAAAAAAAATCTCACTTTTAAGGTGAGACTTTTTCTTTTTTTCTAGTTGAATAGCACGGCTAAACTTCCACCGTAAATGGCGTTTGCGATATCTTCTCGATACTCTTCGCTTAGCAAAAGTTTCTCATCTTCCGGGCTTGATAAAAACCCGCACTCTACGATAACCGACGGGATTTTACTTTCGTTAAGCAAATAATAATCGCCCCATAGGGCGTTATATAGGCGCGGAACAACGCCTAGCCCGTTTATTCTCGCTTGAATTTGCTTTGCTAGTTTTTCGCTTAACTTATCCCCTTTTTTATAGAACGCTTGCGCTCCGCGGCGCGACGGCGACGAGTAGACGTTTAAGTGAATTGAAACTAAAAAATCCGCTCCGCTAGAATTTATTATTTCCACCCTTTTTTCAAGGTCGCGTTTTTTAAAACCTGGTTCAGTAGAGCCGTAGAGTCCCTCGTCAGTCGAGCGAATCATAACGACGGAAAAACCACTATTTTCGTATAGTTTTTTAAGCGATTTTGCAATGAGTAAATTTATATCGCTTTCCCTTGCACCCGTGGTTACGCCCGATGCACCGCCGTCAATTCCGCCGTGTCCAGCGTCGATAACGACGGTTATTATTTTGTTCGTTTTGCTTACCTTTGCGATAACGTAACTAGTGCAAGCAACGGCGATAGATAAAACCGCCAAAATTACCGCTATAATCTTAACCTTTAATTGCATAGTTATTTCTATGCTTGAAATAGCCGTTTTATAACGAAATTTCCCTTGCAAAAATAAGTTTATTTTAAGCGGTTTTTGTAGGGCAATTAAGTTGACAAATAAATAAAGTTTAATTATAATTAAAAATATTATTTTATTTATGGGGTTTCAAAAGATGGGCATTCCCGAGATTTTCGCCGAAAACGTATTTAATGAAAAAGCAATGAAGTCCGCGCTTTCAGAGGACGTGTATCGTTCACTTAAAAAAGCGGTTAACGAAAACGAACCGCTCGACTTTGCCGTTGCGCAAGAAGTGGCGGACGCGATGAAGGACTGGGCTATTTCTAAAGGTGCAACGCACTATACGCACTGGTTCCAACCTATGACTGGTATCACGGCTGAAAAACACGATAGTTTTATCGCTCCCGTTAAAGGCGGTGGCGTTATTATGGAATTTAGCGGAAAGGCTCTTATTAAGGGCGAGCCGGACGCGTCTTCCTTCCCTAACGGCGGTATCCGTGAAACGTTTGAAGCAAGGGGTTATACTGCGTGGGACCCGTCTTCTTACGCGTTCATTAAAGATAACACTTTATGTATCCCCACGGCGTTCTGTTCGTTCAGCGGTGAAGCGCTCGATAAAAAAACTCCGCTTATCCGCTCGCTTGAAACGCTCAACAAAAAAGCAGTTAAAGTTTTGCACTTATTAGGCAAAAACAACGTTAAAAGCGTTCACGTTACCGTTGGTGCGGAACAAGAATATTTCCTTATCGATAGAGAAACGGCGTTAAAGCGCGAAGATTTAGTGTTTACTGGAAGAACGCTTTTCGGCGCAAACGCTCCAAAAGGTCAGGAACTTGGCGACCATTACTTCGGCGCGATTAAGCCGAGAGTAAAGTCGTTTATGGAAAGTTTAAATAGAGAACTTTGGAAACTTGGCGTTCTTGCTAAAACGGAACACAACGAAGCCGCTCCCGCTCAACACGAACTTGCGCCTGTGTTTACTTTTGTAAACACGGCAACCGACCACAACCAAATTACTATGGAACTTATGAAGAAGATTGCCGAGCGCCACGGTCTCGTTTGTCTTCTTGCAGAAAAGCCTTTCAAGGGCGTTAACGGTTCGGGTAAACACAACAACTGGTCGCTCGTAACCGACGAGGGCGTTAACCTTTTAGACCCCGGCGAAACGCCTGCTGAAAACTTACAGTTCTTACTATTTTTATCGGCAGTACTCAAAGCGGCGGACGATTATCAAGATATATTGAGAGCGTCGGTAGCGAGTGCTGGTAACGACCACCGTTTAGGCGCGCACGAAGCACCTCCTGCAATCATTTCGGTATTTTTAGGCGACGATTTACTCGGTGCGTTAAAGGCGTTTATCAATAACGACACGTATCACTCCGATAAAACGGTTATGCGCTTAGGCGCGAAGATTTTACCACCGCTTCCAAAGGACGCGACTGATAGAAACAGAACTTCGCCTTTGGCGTTTACCGGTAACAAGTTTGAATTCCGTATGGTTGGCTCGAACGATTCTATTGCCGACTGCAACGTCGTTTTAAACACGGCGATTGCGGAAAGTTTGGATATTTTTGCCAAAGAACTTGAAAACAGTAGCGACGTAACTGAAACAGTTCACAAAATCGTTGCGGACACCGTTAAAAATCACGAAAAGATAGTATTTAACGGCAACAACTACTCAGACGAGTGGGTTGAAGAAGCGTCTAGACGTGGGCTTAAAAACCTTAAAACCACGCCCGAAGCGGTTATTTCATACACTCTTGATAAAAACGTTGAACTTTTCAAAAAGCACAAGGTTTTATCCGAGACCGAACTTCACGCCATCGAGAGAGTTATGCTCGATAACTATTCTAGAATAGTTAAAATCGAAGCGCTCACTATGATAGATATGGCTAGAAAGAACATCTTCCCCGCTATCAACAACTATTCTAAAGACGTTTTAGGTACTGCAGTTTTAAAATCTAACACGGGAATTAACGCGTCAACCGACATAGAACTTGCAAATACGCTCTCAACGCTTAGCGACCAAGTGTTCAAGCACGCTGAAACGCTTGAAAAACTCGTGAGCGAGTCGTCAAAGATTGTAGACAGTAAAGAACTCGCGTTCTTTATCAAAGATGAAATACTTCCTTGCATGGAACTTCTCCGTGCAAGCGCCGATAAAGCCGAAACGCTTACCGACGAAAAATACTGGCCGTACCCATCGTACGCAAAACTTTTATTTAGCGTTAAATAATTTTAAGGAGAAATATTATGAGCAGAGTTTATAACTTTTCGGCAGGTCCATCCACTCTTCCACTCGACGTTTTAAAGCAAGCCCAAGCGGAAATGCTCGACTATAATAATTCCGGTATGAGTATTACCGAAATGAGCCATAGAACTAAAACCTTTATGGCTGTTAACGACGAGGCGAACGCTCTTCTTCGCGAACTTATGAATATTCCCGAAGACTACGCCGTTTTATTCGTTCAAGGCGGAGCGTCACAACAGTTTGCGGCAGTTCCATTAAACCTTATGAAAACTGGCAAAGCGGATTACATAGTAACTGGTAACTTTGCTGGCAAGGCGCAAGAAGAAGGCGCTAAGTTTGGCGAAGCGAAAATCGTAGCGTCGTCAAAGGACAAAAACTTTACGTATATTCCCGACGTTGACAAGATTGAATTTTCAGCCGATGCGGACTACGTTCACATAACTTCAAACAACACCATTTTCGGTTCGAGATACACTAAGTTCCCAACGACTAGCGCACCGCTCGTTGCCGATATGAGTTCTAATATTTTAAGCGAAGAAGTTGACGTTACTAAGTTTGGGCTTATCTACGCAGGCGCGCAAAAGAACATCGCTCCCGCAGGCGTTACCATCGTTATCGTAAAAAAAGATTTACTTGGAAACGCTCTCCCCTCTTGCCCCACTATGCTTAACTACGCTATCCACGCTAAAAACGATAGTTTGTATAACACTCCGCCGTGCTTTTCTATCTATATCTCTATGCTCGTGTTCCGTTGGCTTAAAGCACTTGGTGGCGTAAAGGCAATTCAAGAAATCAACGAGTATAAAGCAGGTCTTTTATACGACTTTATCGACAATTCAAGTTTATATAAAAACTACGTAAACAAAGCCGATAGGTCGATTATGAACGTTCCGTTCGTAACTGGTAGCGAAGAACTTGACGCTAAATTTGTAAAGGAAGCAACCGCAAGCGGTTTCGTTTCTTTGAAAGGTCATAGGCTCGTTGGCGGTATGAGAGCAAGCATTTATAACGCAATGCCGATTGAAGGCGTTAAGGCTTTAATCGAATTTATGAAGAAATTTGAACTTGAAAACAAGTAAGGTGAACACTATGATGGATATTTTAAAACTCAACCCCGTTAGCCCGCTCGTTGAAGACGTGCTCGGCGGTAATTATCAAGTAAAAGAAACGGCTGAAAAGCCGGTTGGCGTAATCGTTAGAAGTTTCGATATGCACGATTACACTCTTCCCGAAAGCGTTCTCGCAGTAGCAAGAGCTGGCGCAGGCGTTAACAATATTCCGTGCGACAAACTCGCTGAACAAGGCGTGGTAGTTTTCAACACCCCCGGTGCAAACGCTAACGCCGTTAACGAACTCGTTTTATCTGCACTACTTTTAGGTTCTAGAAAAATCGTTCCTGCTATCGAGTGGGTTAAAACCTTAAAAGGTACTGAAAATATCGGCAAACAAGTTGAAAAGGGCAAAAAGGCTTTCGTTGGTAGAGAAATTTTAGGCAAGAAACTCGGCGTTATCGGTCTTGGTGCAATCGGCTACAAAGTTGCTAACTCCGCAGTTGCGCTCGGTATG
>JAZSOI010000043.1:0-1500 GCA_045536835.1 Christensenellaceae bacterium | reverse complement strand
AAAAATCTTAGAAACCTTATAATAAACTTAATAAAGTCTCAATTTCTTTACGAGATTGGGACTTTATTTTACAAAACTATAACTAATATCAAACTTGGAGATTTATTATGAAATATGACGTTAACGTAGGATTTTCCCGCGTGAACATAACTCCACCGCTAGGAATAGATATTTCCGGTTATTACGTTAAGCGTATTGCCGATGGAGTTTTAGATGAACTTGAAATTAACACCCTTGCTATAAATAAAGATAATTCAACTATTTTGCTTATGTCGGTTGACACTATGGGTATGAGCAAAGAGTATATAGATTCCGTGAAATCTTACGTATCGGCACAAGTAAAACTGCCCTATGAGTCTATATTTATTCACTCAACCCACTCTCACACGACTGGTAGACTTGGAAACGGAGAACCTTTTACCGAGCAAGAGCGCGAGTATTTACAGTCTGTTCGCCGTATGGCGGTAAACTCTGCGGTGCTAGCAATTAGCGATTTAAAACCCGCGAGAATGGGTTGGGCGGTAGGCAAAGCCGAGAAAATAGCGTTTAACCGCCGTTATCTTATGAAAGACGGTTCGACTAGAACTAACCCCGGCATTAACAACCCCGATATCGTAAAATCTATAGGACTTCTTGACGAGAGAGTCAACGTCGTTCGCTTTGAAAGAGAAGACGGTTTAAATTACGTTATCGCAAACTTTGGCAACCACCCCGACACTATCGGTGGAAATAAAATTTCAGCCGACTGGCCTGGTTTTACTAGAAGAATTTTTGAAAGGGCGATTGAAAATACTAGATGTGTATTTTTCAACGGTGCACAAGGCGACGTCAACCACGTAAACGTTATGCCAAAGGGTGGCGATTTAAACGATATGTTTATCGACTTTGACGACGTTCCTAGGGGATACGCACACGCACGCCACGTAGGAAACGTAGTTGCATCGGCAATTATGCAAGTTTACGAAAAGGTGTTATTTACCGAAGTTGATAGCGTTAAAGGAATGCAAAGACTTATTAACGTTCCATCGAACAAGCCGTTGCCCGAAGAAATGGAAGACGCTCGATATATAAATCAAATGCATCTCGACGGAAGAGAAAGCGAACTTCCTTACGAAGGCATGATGTTAACGACGATGGTAGCGGACGCTGCTAGAAAAATTCGTTTAGAAAACGCGCCCGACTATATCCCACTACTTTTAAGTGCCATTAAAATAGGTAAAGTCGCTTTATTTGGAATACCTGGCGAACCTTTTACCGGGGTTGGTATCGAACTTAAAAAAGCAAGCGGGTGGGACTTAGTTTTGCCGTGTTGCAACACGAACGCAAAAGACGGATATTTCCCTATGCAAGATAGTTATAGCGAAGGCGGTTACGAAGCAAAATCTTCTAACTATAAAGCAGGCGTAGCCGAAATCATTATCGAAGAAGGCAAAAAACTTTTAGCCGATATTAAATAATAAAAAAATCTCAACTGCGTTTTAGCAGTTGAGATTTTTAATT
>JAZSOI010000046.1:0-3039 GCA_045536835.1 Christensenellaceae bacterium | reverse complement strand
CGGCAAACCTACTGAAAACGGCTTTATAAGGCTATCTAACGTGGTTGAACTTAACGTTAACAATTTCAGTAAAGTTAACACGCAATCGACCATTGACGGAAAAGTTTACAACGTAAGTTACGAGTGCGTAAACGGAAAATTCAGTATGCAGTCTACGTATAACGACGTTGGTATGCCCGAAATTCAAGGCCACGAAATAGTTGGCAACACCGTTGAAATCGAGTTTAGCGAAGGCGCAATTATTGCAAATTTCATAACCGATATACTCGTTGTTGACGAAGTTGACGGTAGAATTTACTTAAACGTTAAAGATTTCACACTTGACGGTCAAGCCGTTAAAATTGACGACGCAATCGACTTTACCAAAACTTACGTATTAACTATAAAAGACAGTTCTGGTAACACATTACAAGTTAACGTTAAACCTAATTTGAGAATAGAAAAGTAACAAGAAAAAAGCGTTGGCAAATTGCCAACGCTATTTTTAATTATTTATTCGGCACGGGATTGCCGTTATCATCATAATGCCACTCACCTAAATAATAAACGTTAGCAAAACCACCCCAACCTTCAACAAATCCGAAATCAGTTAACGTTTCGTAAACGTTAGGATCTAATTCGTTGCCGTCTTTATCAAGTGGCATACCGGACACTCTATCCCTTTCCGCAATCGGCACTACCATTGAGCGATACGTTTCTTTAGTAATTGAAAGGAATATATTTTCAGCGTAAGGGAACGTCCTAACTTCAGAAAGCCACATTAATAAATCGTTGTTATTATTGTTTTCATCAAAACTTTCGCCCTTATCAAAGATAGAACCTTCAGGAAGGCTTATCACCGTTGACGGTAAAACCACGTTTTCATAGCCGTAAGCCTCGTAAAACGCCCTTTGCCTAATTTCTTTTAAGTTACTGCCGTACTTAACGGTTTTTAACGAATTGCAATAAGCGAAAGTATACATTCCGATAATTTGCAAACCGTTACCTGTTTCAACGCTTTTAAGATTAGAACACGATGCAAACACGTTATAAAGCCCACCGTGAGTTGGCCATCTGCTAAAATCATAAGTCAAACTTCCGCCGATAACGGAATTAGGTATCACAACTTCTTCAATGCTCGTTCCTTCAAAAGCACCGTTGCCCAAAAATAAGAGCCCTTCGTTAAGTTTAACCGACTTAATCGCCTTATAGGTCTTATGTTCTATCGTTGAAAAAACGTCACCCGCGATTGCTATTACGGGAATAGGCTCTTCATCGCCTTCTTCTTGATGGAATGCGGGAATTTCTACGTGTTCGTACGCATACGCGTTTTCGCCATCATAACTCTTAACGCAGTAACCATATTTACCGTAAACGGTTCTTAATTCATATTCGAGATCGTAACATTCATAATAAAGACCACATTCGCATTTACCTTTATTGTTGTAATGTTCTTCGTATTCAGTCACTCCATCGCCGTTTAATTGCTTTCGCCAATGGTGCGTTTCGTTATAGGTATAAACGTCGAAATACTTAACAGTTTCTTGTTCTTCAGGCGGAGTGTTGCAACCCGTAAGATAAAAACAACAACTTGCCACTAACGTTAATAATACCGATAATACTTTTTTCATGTCTGCCTCCTAGTAACATGTAATACTATTATACCACTTAGCAAAAATATGTCAATCCGCATTTAATTAAAGCGTTTGCTATCGCGACTAAATTTGAAACGAATAAAGCGTTGGCAAAATTCGCCAACGCTTTTAAAATGCAAAGAAATTTTAGTAGTCTCTAAGCCCGATTAAATAATCGGTAGACACTTCAAAATAAATTGATAAGTCGATTAACGCACTCAAATCAGGCTCAACCTTACCTTGCTCAAAATATGAAATACGCCTTTGCGTAGTGTTCAAAATTTTTGCAAGTTCTAATTGCGTTAACCCCTTTTCTTTTCTAAGTTCTATAAGACTTGTAGAAATCATTATCTTCATAATTATATGATAGAAAAAATAGACTCTCTTATCAAGTAGTATTTTTATTTACAATTTTACTTTGATTATTTCGATTTTTATGGTATAATCTTAATATAAATTTTAGAAGGTTGAATATGAAATCATTATTTTATAAATTGACGCTAATTATCCTTAGTATTATAACGATTGTTAACTTTACAGCTTGTAACGATAACTCAACTGACAATACCGATTATAAATACTACGTTACTTTAACCCCTAAATATAGCGACGACCAGAAAACTTCAGGCAACATTGATGACATTTTTGATAATGCCGTTGAGATTTTGCGACTCCGTCTAGATAATTTAGGCTACACGTCATCACCTATCACCATACAAGGCGTAGGCGATAATAAAGAAATTTTAATAAAATTCCCAGAAACTGAAGATATGAGTCGAATTCTAAATATGATAAGTTCTTCCGGTAGGCTTTCGTTCGTTGACTCGGCTAATACGGAATATTTAAACGGTGACGATATTAAAGACGCGTACGCCGGTTACGATGAAAACGGCAACCCCATAGTAGTTTTAGAATTTACTACTAGTGGTACGACTAAGTTCTCTAATGCAACTGGTAAACTCACCGGTTCGACTATGTACATTAAACTTGGGGATGACGTTATTTCAGTCCCAACAGTTAATGAAAAAATCACGAGTGACAGCACTCAAATTACTGGTCTAGAGTCATACGAAATTGCTGAAACTATTGCTGCGATTATAAAATCTGGGGAAATAGATATAGAATTTGACATTAAAGAAATAACACCTATACAAAAAAGCGTTGACTAAACGCTTTTTTATTTTTAATAAAAACTTGTTTTTTGTGGGGTTTTATAATCGTTTGCATAAAAATTTGCATAAAATCTTGCATATTGCATAATTATTAAATATTTATGCATAAATAACCAAAAATATTTTTAAAAAGTTAAAAAATATGCATTATTTTAGTTGACTTTATCCTTTTATAAATATATAATAATCGTGTTACTAATAATTGAGCACGGAAATTAACCGTGAAGGAGAATAAATTATGGCTATTGATAAAT
>JAZSOI010000055.1:0-14028 GCA_045536835.1 Christensenellaceae bacterium | reverse complement strand
ACTTCGTTGAGTTTATTCACTTAACCGCTCAGTTCGATACGGAATACAACTATCCGCATATAGAAAAACCCGTTAACTGCCGTAGCACCATCACCGAATGGCTTGACACCAACGGTTTCCACTCCACCATTGAAGGCAGATATCAAATTGCGGACGCCGTTTATAGAAACTTAATAAAAGAACTTTCAAAAAATTAATCTAAAAAAGCACCTTACAGGTGCTTTTTTAGTTGAATTAACATATTTAAGGCTTTTAAAAAAATAGTAAACCTTGACAAAAAACGGCTAATATTGTAAAATAATAACATGATGTTTAAAAGGAGTACATCGTATGGAATTATGGTCTTCTAACCACGTTAAAACGCTACTTCCGTCGTTTATAGTAATGATAGCGATAGGAGCGCTACTGAGGTTTTTCCTTATTAAAAAATCAGAAAGAGTTAGGTTTATTCCCTTTCAAATAGTCGCTACGTTTATTTTCGTTATAGAAGTTATTAAGCAAGTGAAAGAATTTACTAGCCCCACGGGTTACGACTTATACTCTATCCCCTTGCACTTTTGCTCGCTCTTTATTTTTATGCTTCCACTTATGGCTTTTTATCACGGCAAGCATAAGGAAAAAGTTCGCGGCGTAACAACTGCTCTATGCGGTTCGCTATTTTTACTAATGGCAATTTATCCAAACCTAATTTACAGCGGAAACGCAATTGAAAACTGTTTTAAAAACTTCTGGGATTTCCACACGACTTTCTTCCACGTTTTTGCAACGTTTGCTTTCGTTTTGATTATAGCGCTCGACCTTCACAAGCCCGAGCCTAAAAAAGACGCTATCTATATTTTAGTGTTTATAGCGTGCTACTGCGTTATTGCGGGCGTTATGGCACAAGTGTTAGAAACTAACTTTAACAACTTCTACCAGTGCAACGTTCCCCCGCTTGAAACGGTAAGGCTTTCGGTTAAAGCTTCTATCGGTAACGCGTTAGGTCAAGCGATTTACGTGGTTATCGTTACGGTTGCCGACCTAATATTCGTATCGCTTGCTTATCAATTTTATAGGCTTATGCGATTTATCGTTCTAAAAATTTCAAAATCTTTTCATAAATACGATTGATTAAAGCATTTTAAAACGCGTTGCGGAAATTACCGCAACGCGTTTTTTATACGTTTTTTAGTTTGCTTGTATAAAGCAACACTTTAAGACGTTAGTTGCAAGCAAGACAAGGCTCGGCAAGACTTTGACGGGCACAATTGACCTTGCTGGTCATTGTGGTCACAAAGGCTTGACAGTAAACGCAGTATTGCGCCACAAATAACGGCTTAAAGGATTTCGAATAATTCGCGGGGATAGTTAGTTAAGTTTTCAACGCCGTCCTTAGTTACTACGACAACGTCTTCCATTCTAAGACCGATTTCCTTTTCCTTAGATCCAAGGAAAATATCTACGCAGAAACTCATGTTTTCTTCAAGTAAATAATCGGAGTTAGTCTCTATCCAGGGCGCTTCGCCTTCCATCGTTCCGTTGCCGTGGCAAGGTCCGTATAAGAGCCAGTCACCGTAGCCCATTTCGGTTACGTTTTTTACGTGGAACTTTGCTACTTCGCAAGCGGGAACGCCTGCTTTAAGCATTGAAATAACGTCCGCTTGAGCCTTGTAACCAACTTCGATGAGTTCTTTTTGTTCCTTAGTTGCCTTTCCAAATACTACGGGGCGACCGATACTTGACGCGTAACCGTCAACCCTTGCACCGATTTGAAGGAAGGTCATATCGCCCTTTTCAATAACTTTGTTTCTCGGGCGAGAAATGGCTTGGTTAGAACCCTTTCCAGTAAGCACCCAAAGTGGATAACTTTCTCTTTCTGCGCCGAGTTCGTGCATCTTGCCAAGCGCTAAGCCTACAACTTGTTGTTCAGTCATACCAACTTTAATGTTTTCTAAAACGTAATCAAAAGTCTTTTTGGTAATTTCAGCTGCGGCGCGCATACATTTAAGTTCGTTTTCCGTCTTTCTCATACGGATATCGTTAACGACGTAGTCTGCCTTTTCAATCTTTATATCGCCGTAAACTTTTAAACTTTCTTGAAGTGCTTCGTAAACGCCGATAGTCATAAGCGGAAGACCTGCAACGCCTAAACGCTTAACCGGTTTATCACCTAAAAGTTCGGTGATAACGGTGTTGAAAGTGTCGAGTTTATGGCCGGGGTATTCGGGCTCGGAAGATTCTCTAAACGCTTTAAGTCTTCTAATTTCAGCGATTTTTGAACGGTCGCTAGCGTAGGTAAAACTCTCTGGTCCTATGAGTAACATAGGGTCGCCTTCTTGCGCGATAATTACGCCCGCAGTTTCAAAAGACGGCCAATAAGCCGAAAAATACCTAACGAACTGGGGTTCTGCTTCGTTGCCGTAAGCAAGGATAATATCGTATCCTTCCTTCTTCATAGTGGCTTGAACTTTTTTAACTCTTTCTTTGTATTCACTAAGGGGTATTGATGGAATATTTAACATTTTATTTTCTCCTTTTATTTTAAAGCTATGGAACAATCAACGACTGATTTAGAGTTTGCATCAAACGCGGTGTAAGACAAGTCAAAGCGCGATGGCAATACTTTTTTGTCTTGCCGAGTGGCTTTAACAAAGTATTACGCCACGTTTCAGGCATAATCTTGTCAGCCGTTTGTTGAGACAAAGCTTATATTATTGAAGTAACCACGCTTTCGGGTTTTCAATAAGCATAGTATCGATTTGCTGTTTGGTGATGCCTTCGTCTTCCATCATAGGAACGACGTTGGTAAGTAAATGGTCGTAACCCCAACCACCGTACTTGTGAAGAAGATTTTTTAAGCATACGTCACAAGATAAAAGAATTTGGGAAATATAACCGTCGTCTATCATCTTCTTTAAAAGTGTAACACGGTCGGTATCGTGAACGAATAAGCCGTAACCAGAGTTTCTAACTTCTCTTTTTATGTAGTACTCTTTACCGAAATTATCAAACTCAACGTAAACGCCTTTTTTGAGTAACGCGTAGATGTACTCTTCGCGGTTTTCAACGTCAATATGAGAAATGCAAATTTTTTTCGGGTCAACGCCTTTATCGAGCAAGATGTCAACTGCTTCTAAGCCGTTTACCGTCCAAGGATTAATGTGAACGTTTATTGCAACGCCGGTTTTCTTTTGAGCATGCGCTGCGGCGCGAAGAACTCTTCTTTCCTTATCGTCAAAAATCTCGCTTATGCCGATTTCGCCGATGTAACCTGCTTTAACTCCGTTTACGCCGACGGTGAGTTCTTTTACCATAAGTTCGCCGATTTCTTCATCGGTCATACTATCGAGCGCTTTGGGATGAGTTTCACCAACGTAAAAGCCCGTGCCCATTATGATATTAAGCCCAGTTTCCTTGGAAATTCTAACGAGCGCTTCGGGGTCTCTACCGATACCGTCGAGCGACGCGTCAACCACGGTGTTTCCGCCTGCTTTTTTAAAGAAATTGAGTTCATCTATTGCGACTTGCTCGTTATCTAAAAGCAAGTTGTCTTTAAGCGCGTAACAGTCACGGCTAAGTATTCCTAAGTTCCACATTTCAACCTTTTGAGTTGCAGGGTCGTCAATTCCGTCAACGGGTAACGCTTGATAAAAAGCGGTAAGGTCGAGCAAGACGTGTTCGTGGGTAGTAACTACCCCAAGGTCGTTTTCATTTAAAGTTTTAGTAACACTTTCTACTTTTTTTGACATATCTATTACCTTTATTAAAATTAAATTATATCCGCTTATAGCGGGTTATATCACTTTCGTGATTAAATCGCTTGCGCGATGATTTCCAACTAACCGTTGGGTTTTGGTTGTTTTTTACTTTGTTTGCAAAGTAGGATATTTAAGACGTTAGTTGCAAGCAAGACAAGGCTCGGCAAGATTTTGACAGGCACAATAGACCTTGCTCGGTCATTGTGGTCGCAAAGGCTTGACAGTAACGCAGTATTGCGACGCAAATAACGGATTAAATTAAATTTCGGGGACTTCGTCGTCGTAATGCTTTTCTAACCACGCAAGCGCAACGTCGTACGCTTCGTAATCAAGGTCCGCCATGGTGTTGGTGTGAAGAACGATACCTTCGGCTTCACCCTTTTTGATTTTATCTAAATAGAAATCAAGTTGCCACTCAACCGCTTGACCAGTCGCTTCCTTTTCATCGCCAAAGTTCCAAAGATAACAACCGAACATTCTTCTTTGCTTAGGGGTTATAGCCTTGAACTCTTCCCATTTTTTAGGAATTACGGGAACGCCCTTATCTTCGCACCAAGTCCACATAATAACGCCGTCAAACGGCTCAATGTAGGGCTTAAACGCTTCGTTATACTCGGGATATTGATTAATGGTTTCGCCAAATTCGTGAGTGTATAAAACCATCCACATATCAAGTGATTTTACGCCGTTGTTGTGAAGTTTATCGTGAACTTTCCAAAGGTTTTCAACTGGCATATTTACGAACGAGCCGTAGCGATGAAAATCGTCAAACACAACTCTCGTTATGTTTTTAAACTCGCCAGCTTCTTTTATAAGCGGATCAACTACCGACGGATCACGCCCCGCATCGTAACACTCCCAGCCAACTTCCTTTAAGGGCTTGAACGACTTGTTGTATTGACGGCGATTAACGTCTACTTGAACTGGAACCATAAACGTTCTGTCAATTCCCATATACGCGCAACATTCCATCGGCGTCATGCGGGAAACTTTATGGTTGCCAAACTCGTTGTTATATCTTCCTTCGGGATGACCCCAAAGCCAAAGCCTATCTCTTAACTTAGCCATGTATTATTTCTCCTTTTAGTTGTAATAAATCACTTTTATTTTGTACAAGTTTGTAACAATATTATATACCTAAATCGCCGTAAAGTCAATACGAAAGAAAAAAATAATATTAAAATATTATTCTCTACGAAAATATTTCAACTTTTAGTTGTTTACAACCCACTCCATAGAAGTGGATAAAAAAACGAACGACAACCGTCGTTCGTTTTTTTGGTACAGACGATGAGATTTGAACTCACACGGATAACCACAGGCTTCTGAGACCTGAGCGTCTGCCAGTTCCGCCACGTCTGCATAGGCAAGTGCAATTAGGTACTTACTTTTTTGATATCGACTTGATTTTGAAATCTCTCTCTTCAAGCCAAGTGAACAACTGCCCCATCCAGTCGTTATAGTTAACGGGGGAAGTTGGCAACCTATCTTCTAATGTTTCGGGCGCATCGCTAGTTAAATCGTTAACCGATAAACCGTGATGACCCTTTTCTAAGATATGTAAGGTAAAGGGAACGCCGTTTTCTTCGTAAGCGCACGCCATTAAAAGTGCGTTTCTGCTTGGAACGCACGCGTCCATATTAGTTGCGAAGATGTACGCAGGAACGGAATCTTTGGTAACTCGTTTTTCAAGAGATACGAGTTCTTTAATTTTTTCATCGCCACCGCTTATGTTATTTATGCTACCGCCGTGCGATTTTAAACCCGAAGTAATAACAGGATACATAAGCGCGCACGCGTCGGGCTTAGCAAGGCACTTTTTATCACCTAAAAAGTCGAGAACGCTTTCGCCAGTTAAAGTTGCTAAGCAACCGCAAAGGTGACCGCCCGCTGAAAAACCTATCGCTAAAACTTTATCAGGCTCAAGGTCGTATTCCTTGGCGTTTTCACGGATGTAAACCATCGCTAGCGACGCTTCGATAAAGGCTTGCGGATACTTTGCAGGGGCGCAAGAATAACGAAGAACGAACGCTGAATAACCTTGTGCTAAGAACTTAAACGCAACGGGTTCTGCTTCACGGTCGCTAGTGTATTCGTAGCCACCGCCCGGTAAAACTAACACGGCGGGGCGAACGCAGTTATAATATTGTGACGGATGAGCGTCGGGAATTAAAATTTGAAGATTGCCCTCTGCATTTTCAGGCTTTTCTAATTTAAAATATTCGTATAAATTGATAATTTTGCTAATCATAATTTCACCTTTGCAATGAGTTTATTTATGCTTTTTCCAAGACCTACGAACTTGGTTTCGTACTCTGTCATAACGTTTTCAACTGGGTTTTCTGCGTGAAGGTCACGCGTTTCGTATATAATTTCAAAGCCGTTTTCTAAAAAGGAACGTTTGGAAAACTCAAAGAAATCGTCGTTATCCGTCTTAAAGTGAATTTCCGCACCGTCTTTCAACAAAAACTTGTAAATATCTAAAAACGACCAGTAAGTTAAGCGATGATTTTCATACTGCTTTTTGGGGTACGGACAAGAGAAGTTAAGATATAATTTGTCTATCGATTTATTAGGCAGTTCGTAACTTAAAATCTCAGCGCCACAGTTGAATAATTTTACGTTTTTAAGCCCGAGACTTCTAACCTTTTCAGCGCAAGTTATCAAGACGTTTAGTTGAAGTTCAACGCCTAAATAGTTGACGTTTTCGTTTTTCATCGCCTTTTCAACAATAAATTTCCCCTTGCCCGAGCCTATTTCAAGTTCAACAGGGTTGTCGTTACCGAATAAGTCGAAAGGAGTTTTAACGTCATAGCGCTCACTTTCAGTTAAGCCAAGCACTTCGCTCGTTTTTTGAACGACTAATATATCGCGAACGAAATCCGCCCTTTCGTCTAAATGTTTTTTACGCCTTGCTCTCATCGGTATAGCCAAACTCCGTTATAAGATCTTTTCTGTCGCGCCAGTTTTCTTTAACTTTAACGTAAGTCGTTAAAAATACTTTTGCCGATAAAAACTTTTCCATATCTTGACGAGCAAACGCGCTAATTTCTTTTATCATTGCGCCTTGTTTACCTATAATAATCGCCTTATGGTTCTGTTTTTCGCAAATTATATCCAAACTTATCTCGTAAGTTCCGCTAGGTTTTCTCTCAAACAAGTTAGTTATTACGGCAACGCCGTGCGGAATTTCTTTGTCGAGTTTTAAGAGAATTTTTTCCCTTAAAATTTCGGCTACCATAAACTTTGAAGACTTGTCTGAAACTATGTCTTCACTAAAAATTTTATCTTGCGCTGGAAGATATTTAAGCACCGTTTCAATAAGTTCGTGAACGTTTCTATTCTTTCTTGCGGACACGGGAATTATCTCGGAAACACCTTCAACCGTTGAAATTTTTACAAGGTTTTCAGGGATATTTTCCTTGGGCATAATATCTATTTTACTCATTGCAACGATAATTGGAACGCCGTCTTGAATACAGGACGAAAGCAAGGCTAAATCATCGTCCTTTACCCCGTCGTGCCCATCGAGAACGAAGAGAACGACGTCAACGTCGGAGACGGTCTTTCTAGCCGTCTTTTGCATCTTTTTGTTAAGTTCGGTTTTAGACTTGTAAAAACCGGGCGTATCTTCAAAAACGATTTGATAGTCATTTGTCGTAAGTACGCCTAAAATTCTATCTCTCGTAGTTTGGGGCTTGGGCGAAACTATCGCAACCTTTTCCCCTACTATAACGTTTATAAGCGTTGATTTGCCGGCGTTCGCTCTGCCGACAACCGCTACCGTTCCACTCTTCATAATCTACCTTGTAAGTTTTAAAATTTCCATTACTTTATCTGCTAGGGCGCGCATTTCGAAATCGTCACTCTCTATCATGTGGTCGTAACCGAATAGATGAAGTAAACCGTGTGCGCACAAATAACACAGTTCTCGCTCTAACGAGTGACCGAACTCTTCAGCTTGCTCTTTTGCACGGCTTTCGCAGATGATAATGCTACCTAAAAACACCCTTTTACCGCTATCGTCAACGTCTAGCGGAAAATCTTTAACGGTAACGTTTTTATAGCGCACGCCGTCAAGCGTGGGATAGGACAAAACGTCCGTCACCCTATCAATTCCACGCGTTGAAAGGTTAAGTTCTTTGATAAAATCGCTAGATACCATATTTATCTCAACCGAAAGGTTTCCGCTTTGATTAAGCGTTTTGTAAACGGCGTTTGCAACGGCGCTAGCGTTAAAGGGAAGTTTACCGCTACTTGATATAGTGATTTTTGCCACTATCTTCTTCCCCCTGATTTGAGTTTGGGGTATTTAACTCTATCGTGATATACACCCGATAAAGTGTTGGTTATAGTGTTTCTTATAACGTCGAGTTCTTGGAAAGTAATGTCGCACTCGTTAAACTGGTCTAAGTCCATTCTCTCTTCGATTATTTCCTTAACCGCCTTGTCAACGTTTTCGTGAGTGCGGTTGCCAATCGTTCTAACCTTTGCTTCACAAGCGTCGCAAATCATAATGATAGCGGTTATCTTATTTTGCGGTTTAGGTCCGTAATAACTGAAATTGTCAAGCGCGAGTTTACCGTCGGTGAACTTGCTCGCCTTTACGTAAAAATAAGTTATAGGCAAAGTTCCGTGGTGTTGTTCAGCCGCTTCGGCAAACGCTTCGGGAAGTCTGCGCTTTCTAATAAGGTCTGCACCGTCTCTGGCGTGAGAACGGATAATATCGGTTGAAAGTTCTGGGGAAAGCGCGTCGTGCGGGTTCTTGCCAGTTTGATTTTCTGTGAACATTTCGGGGTTTTTAAGTTTGCCCATATCGTGATAGTACGCGCACGCACGAACGAGTAAAGGGTTTTCGCCTATCGCGTTTCCGCACGCTTCAGCAAGCATCGCAACGATGATGGTGTGACTGAACGTTCCGGGTGCTGAAAGTGAAAGTTCTTTTATAAGTTTGGACTTATGGTCGGTAAGCTCGGTAAGTCTAAAATTAGTAAGCGCACCGTAAGTGATTTCAAATATAGGAAGAGTTACCGTCATCAAGCAAGTTGACAACACACCGCTCGCTAACGCGTAGAGAATAACTAGTAACATCTCGTTTAAATTCATAGTAAATTCTAACACTACCGCTGAAATTACGACTGGGAGCGAAACTATAAAGCCCATTGCTAAAACTTTACCGCGCGAGCCCTCGCCGTCAACGATAAAGATTGAAAACATTCCAACCGCAAAGCAAAGCACTAGCGAAATCAAAACGTAGTTTCCGTTACCGCCGAAAGACGAACATAAGATGTCAGTAAGAAGCATAAGCAAAGCATACACGCAGTTGATAAATACCGCCGTTCGCTTGTCCACGAGAATAAGGACTAGTAACGCGCATAGCGATATCGGGCGAAGATATACGCTTATTCCGCCGAACGCGTAAGAAAAAACGAGCGATAAGGCGATTGCACTAAAAATCATCGTTACGTTCTTTGGCTTTTTAGCAACTTTTTTGTTTTGGTTTAGAACGTATAATAGCATAACGCCAGACATAACCAGCACAGAGAAGAATACGAAAAGCACTCTCGAAACGTCTAACGAAATATAAAAAATAGTGCCTTTAATTCCACCGCATTTAACCACTAAAAAGACGCACATTAAACCTATTATAAATAGAGTGTTAAAAAAGAACGCCGTCATAAGTTTAAAAAGTTCTTTACGGGTAAGTTTTGAGTTTTTATCTATTGCTCTCATCTTTTCTTTCCTCTTGAGATTTTTCTTCGCTTTTGGTATACGCTTTAACTATTTCCGCTACGAGCGGATTTCTAACCACGTCTTTATGCGTAAGTTTAACTATCTCAATGCCTTCGATATTTTTTAAAATTCTAGTGGCGTTTATAAGCCCGCTTTCCTTGCCTTGCGGAAGGTCAATTTGAGTAACGTCACCAGTAATTAGCATTTTACTGTTTTCACCAAGCCTTGTTAAGAACATCTTCATCTGCTCTTTGGTGGTGTTTTGCGCTTCGTCTAAAATAACGTAACTATTTGAAAGCGTTCTACCGCGCATATACGCCAGCGGTGCAATTTCAATTACGCCTTTTTCGATAAGTTTTTGATAGGTTTCAAGCCCGAACATCTCGCCGAGCGCATCGTATAAAGGCCTTAAATAAGGGTCTACTTTATTTTGCAAGTCGCCCGGTAAAAAGCCGAGTTTTTCGCCCGCTTCAACCGCTGGACGAGTTAAAATAATTTTTTCGGTAAGTTTTTGTTTGTAAGCAACCGCCGCCATGCAAACCGCAAGATAGGTTTTACCAGTTCCCGCAGGGCCTACGCCAAACACCACCGTATTGTTTTTAATAGCGTCTACGTACTTTTTTTGACCGACGGTTTTAGGTTTTATCTGTTTTCCCCTTGAAGTTACGGCTACCACACCGCTAAACGTCTTTTCAATTCCGTCGAGCCGACCTTCCCTTGCCATTTCGATACAGTATAAAATTCTAGACTTGTCGAGCGGTTCGCGAGCGTCTACCACGTCTAAAAGTTTTTCAATAACCGTCTTTGCAAAGTCAACTTCCTTTTTCTCGCCGGTAACCTTAATAAAACCGTCGTCAACGAACGCTACTACGCCAAGTTCTCTACTTAAAACGTTTAAGTTCTCGTCGAACACGCCTAGAAATTCGGCTATTTTATTTCCAGTTTTGATTTCAACCGTATAATTTTTCAACTGTTTCCTCCGTATAAAACGTGCCTTACCGTTAGGGTAATCACTATTTTATCACCTATTATATTATGGCTCTTTTGACAAACTTCCAAGCCGTCTACCTTAAAACTCGATATCGCATAGCAAAGTTCAACCGCTCTGTCGCTTAAATCGGTGTTATCGTACTCAAAAACTAGCGTTTCAAGTATCTTAACTCTTGCAACGGTGAAACTTTCGTAAATCTCTCCGTCCTTATCGGTTAGGTAAGCCCCGACTAAAACGTCCCCCACCTTAACTTCTTGACCAACGCTAACGAGCGCAGTTCCCCGAAGAACGGAAATTTCTTCAACTATTCCGTCAACGCTAGAAACCAAGTCCCCGTCGTGTTTTGCCAAGGGCTTATTTTCACTTGAAGATAGTTCCGCGTTGATAATAAGCGAATTCCCGCGCTTGTATACCGATACGAAAGAAATTTTATCGTTACGAGAGAGTATTTCGTTTTCAAGCCCCTTAAAGTTAACGATAGAAAATCGCGAATATTTTTTAACGCCGTAACTTTCAACTAACGCTAAAGTTTCCCTTTCAAAGCAACTAGCACTTCCTTCAACCTTAACGTCTAGCACCAGTCCACTCAATAGCGCGGAACTAAGCGTAAATAAAATAACGCCCACACACACGCCTATTCTTGAAAAAAACCTTGCAAAAGGGGATAACATCCCCTTAAACTTTACTACTTTTTTATTATAACACATATTTTTGCAAATAGCAAAAAAAATATATCTATCTTCAAAGTCTATCGTAATAAGGCACTCGCTATCCCCTTTTAAGTAAAATTCTAACGCGTTTACCCTTCTAAAACGAAGGTATGACGGAAGGTATCTTATATTTTTGCCCTTAACTAAGTAGGTTATTCGTAAAAATCCACGCTTTAATTTTGCCACTCTATCTTTTCCACCTTTCCACTGACGGTTATATCCTTTTCAATAAACGAACTAAGCGTTAAATTTTCGCCGTAAAAGATAAGTTTTTTACCCTTTACTTGCAACGCTATTTTGCTTTCGGTTATATCGCAAACCTTGATAACCCCTTCGATATAAACCGCAGAATTTCCAAGCATCGTAATGCGGTAGGGCGAGTCGCCCATATTGCAAAGCCTTAAAAATCCGTTTATACTTTCCCTAAAACCCATAAATACCCCTTTTCACGCTTGACTAAAAGGCGCAAAGTTGCTAAAATTAACATAGTTAATTATATTGCTGATAGTTAAACTTAATTCCAAAGGCAAATTTTATGGTAGATAAAACTTTATTCGGTAAAACGAAAAACGGAGAACCAGTTTACAATTACACTATTAAGTCGGCTAGTTCTAGCGCAAGCGTGATAACGTTCGGCGCAACGCTAAGGTCGTTCATCGTTCCGTCGAAAAACGGTAGCGTTGATATCGTGCTTGGTTACGACGAAGTTTCGTCTTACGAAAATTTAGGTAATTACATAGGTGCAACGGTAGGTAGAAACAGCAATAGAATTAAAGACGGAAAGTTTACGCTTAACAAAAAATCTTACGTCCTTAATAAAAACAACGGCAAAAACAACCTTCACGGCGGAAACGTTGGCTTTTCGCATAGGGTGTGGGAAGAGTTTGAAGTTGGCGAAAATTTCGTAACGTTACAAATTTTCTCGCCCGACGGTGAAGAGGGTTTCCCCGGGAATATGACGGCTAAGGTGAAGTTTACCTTAACAAACTCAACCTTAGATATTGAATACTTCGCAAGTTGCGATGAAGATACGGTATGCAACTTTACCAACCACTCCTATTTTAATCTCGACGGTGCGGGAAGTAATTTAGCACACGAGAACTACCTTAAAATTTCAAGCGACTATATAACGGAAGTGGACGAAACGTTAATCCCTACCGGCGTTTTACTTCCAGTAAAAAACACGCCTTACGACTTTACTGAGTTTAAAAAGATAAAGACGGATAACGATAAAGTTTCTTGCTACGACGTTAACTACTGTTTAAGTAACGACGGCAAGTACAAACCCGTTGCCGTAGCGTACTCAAGCGATAGCAAAGTTAAACTTACCCTTTTAACCGACCGCCCAGCCGTTCAACTCTACGCCGGCGCAATGAGTGAAAGGGTTGGCAAAGGCGGAATAGTTTACAAAACGCTTGACAGTTACTGTTTGGAAACCCAAACTTATCCTGACGCGGTTAACCAACCGTCCTTTCCTACTGCAATACTAAAAAAAGGTGATAAGCACTACACTAAAACCACCTTTAAATGTGAGATATTATGAAAAGTTTAGTAATTCCTAAAAACTACAAACCCAACTGCGATTTGATAACTAACCAAAAGGCAATCAAGTTTGTTAAAGACAATTTTGAAAGGGTTTTCGCTGAAAAACTCAACCTTACCCGCGTTTCCGCGCCCATTCTCGTTTTTTCCGACACCGGTCTTAACGACGATCTTTCGGGTGTTGAAAGAGCCGTTCGCTTTGATGTTAAAGAACTCAATCGCGATGCGGAAATCGTTCACAGCCTTGCAAAGTGGAAGAGAACTGCGCTTAAAAAATACGGCTTTACAAGTGGCTACGGTTTATACACCGATATGAACGCCATTCGCCGTGACGACAGCGTTGACAATATCCACTCTATCTACGTTGATCAATGGGACTGGGAAAAGGTTATAAACAGGGGCGATAGGACGGTTAATTACCTTCAAGAAACAGTGCAAACGATAGTTGACGCGATAGCGGACGTTTACGAAATGGCAAAGAAAGAATTCCCGTTTTTAACTCTTAACGTAAATAGGAAAGTGAAATTTATAACGACGTTAGAGGCCGAGGCGTTGTATCCTAACTTAACTGGAAAGCAAAGGGAATACGAACTCACTAAAAAGTACGGCACGGTATTTTTAATGGGAATAGGCTCGAAACTTTTAAACGGCGAACCGCACGACAGTAGAGCGCCCGACTACGACGACTGGTCACTCAACGGCGACATACTTTTCTATAACGAAGTGTTAGACGCACCGCTTGAAATTTCCAGTATGGGAATAAGAGTTGACGAAAACTCACTCGTAGCGCAAATAAAGGCGCAAGGCAAAGAAGAAAGGTTAAACTACAATTATCACAAACAAATTATATCCGGTGAACTTCCGCTGACTATCGGCGGTGGCATAGGTCAATCAAGGCTTTGCTTATACTTACTTCAAAAGGCGCACATAGGCGAAGTTCAAGTATCCTTATGGCCTGACGGCATGGAAGAAGAGGCAAAACGCTTAGGCGTAGATATATTGTAATTAAAAAAGACGGCACTAGCCGTCTTTTAAGTTATATTTTTTACTATGTAAAAAGTTATATGCAAAATGCATTTTGCGTTATATTCGCCTAACGGCGAGTTATATGCAACACTACCGTATTGCGCTGTGGATTTTTAATTTTTTATAAATAAATTGTGTATAACTTTTTTCTTTTTTAATGCGTATTCGTACGCCAAACTCGTTCCGCTTTTAGTTTTGGTTTTTGGCACGTAATTTTCATTATAATAAAACAAACAACAGCCCGAACAGTCAATTAAATGCTCGTTTCTTTTTATATAACTTAATTTAC
>JAZSOI010000009.1:0-26245 GCA_045536835.1 Christensenellaceae bacterium | reverse complement strand
GTCGAAACCTTCGGGGAAGAAATCGGGAACTGGGTCGATGAACGCCATGTGACCAGTCCAACCCGGAGAAGAAGAACAAATATCAGCACCGCCTTCGCCACATTCAGTAATCATATCAGAGTAGTTTGCGATGTTCTTAGTAGTGGGATAGTGTACGTTTTCAAGGGGCATTCTAAGTTTTTCGTCAATTTGGTAAACGAGATACTTAAGCATAGAGTGAGCAAAACCTGCTTGATAGGTTTCAGGAGCAATGTTACCGTCTTGGTCAGCCCATTCGTCCATTGCGAATAAGTGAACGTTTCTACAATCTACTTGGAAGTAGTTGATAAGCCTAGCAAGCGGAATATAAGTATCGGGTTCTGGGTTGCCGAGAATTAAAGTGATTTTCTTGCCCTTTTCAGACGCTTCTTTAATGCGTGAGAATAAGGTTGCGATAAGCACCGGATGCGGATTCATCATAACGTGAATATCAAAATCGGGGTGTTGGTCTGCTCTAGTGTGCTTTTCAAGGTCTTTACCACTGATTTTGCGAAGTTTTTCGCAAAGTTCTCTGTCCTTAAAAGGAACGTAAGAAGCAGGTGTGAAGTTAAAAGTAGTTGCGGGGTCAAAAATTTTACTCATTTTTATTCTCCTTTAATAATTGTTTTTATTACGTTAAATTTATCGTCGACGATAATTAAGTCGGCGTAATTACCTTCTTCAATGTAACCCACTTTTTTAAGTTTAACCGCTTGGGCGGGGTTATAGGACGCAAAGCGGAACGCATCGCAAACCGAACAGCCGGTGTGAACCATAAAGTTACGGCACGCAATATCGAGCGTTAAGCCCGAACCTGCAATTTCACCGGAGTTATCGAAGTGAATGTCGGTCGCCTCTTCAAAGCCCTCGGGAATAGGTCCGTCGCAAACGAACTGGTCGGAAATAAGGATAATTCTATCGTCACCCTTAATCTTTCTAACAAGCCTTTGCATGTAGGGAACTACGTGAATACCCATTTTATCGGAAATAAGTTCGGCGTAAATTTCACGGTTAGAGTTAACCGCTTCGTCAACGCAAACGCCACGGCACTCAGAGTAGTGTTCGATAGTTCCAGTCGCGTTGGTGTGGTGGGTTGCAATTCTTAAACCGTAAGGGATATACTTTTCAACTTGTTCGGGCGTTGCCGCGCTGTGCGCTACTGCAAACGTGATGTCGGGAATAACTTCCAAAACGTCTTGCACAAAATTGAAAATGCCTTCTCTTTCGGGTGCAAAGCACCAAACTTTCGCCGTGTCTTTGACTTTGTGAACGATGTCGATATACTCTTCTTTAACTACTGCGTCTTTCCAAACGTTCTTATCTCTTTCACAGCCAAAGTCGGGGCTTAAATACGGGCCTTCCATATAAAAACCTGCAAAGTTTTTAAAGTTGCCGTCGTCTCTCGCCTTTAAAATAGAGTCAACCGCGTTTAGATAATCTTCTTTGTGAAGATTGTTATAAAGTGCTGGAAGAACGCTAGTAACGCCGTGCTTTAACATGTAAGCCGAAGTTTTTTCAGGCTCTTCGTATATCCACATATTGTCACTAGCGTGAGTGTGAATATCCACGAGACCTGGACCAACGTAATTGTCCTTCGCGTCGATAATTTCAGCGTTTTCAGGAACGGCAACGTTTTTAGCCTTGCCGTACTTTACGATTTTATCCCCTTCGATTAAAATAACGCCGTTAGGGATAAGGTAATCTCTCATAACGATTGTTGCATTTACGATTGCTTTCATAGAGTTTTCCTTAATAATTTATTATTAAGTAAATTATACAAGCCTTTTCCTTTTAAGTCAATACGAAATTAGTTTTTTGAAAAACAATTTACGAAATTGCAAAAATTTAAGAGGTAAAAATTTACTTTTGAACAAAAAAACGCAGGCAAATGCCTGCATTTTCAAATTAGTTTTCTTCTATTAGAGATTTAACGCTGTTAACGACGTACTTTGGTCGATAGGGGAATTTGTCGATATCTTCTTTTTGAGTAACGCCTGTTAAAACTAAAACGGTGTCCATATTAGACTCTATACCAGCGATGATATCTGTGTCCATTCTATCGCCGATAAAGGCAATATCACAACTATGGCAGTCGATAAAGTTAAGACCGTGGCGGAGCATAAGTGGGTTTGGTTTTCCAACGAAATAGGCTTTCTTTCCCGTTGCTATTTCAATGGGGGATATAAGCGCGCCGGTTGCGGGCATAATTCCCTTTTCAGTAACGCCGACGGTATCTGGGTTTGCGCCGATGAGTTTAGCACCCTTTCTAACTAGGTCAATTGCCTTTTCAATCTTTTCAAAGTTATAAGTTCTCGTTTCGCCAAGCACGACGTAATCGGGGTTGACGTCGTTCATATAAATGCCTTTATCGTACATCGCTTTCGTTAAAGCCGCTTCGCCTATAACGTAAGCGGTGCAGTCGGGCTTTTGCGAACTTAAAAATTCGGCGGTTGCCATGGCGCTAGTGTAAAAATGGTCGGCGGAAACGTTTAAGCCCATGCGAGAAAGTTTCATTGAAAGTTCGTTGGGAGTGCGCTCGGGGCTATTCGTTAAGAATATGAATTTCTTATTATTCTTGTTTAAAAATTCTAAAAATTCCTTAACGCCGTCAAGCACCACGTTGCCGTGATAAATAACTCCGTCCATATCGATTATAAAACCTTGTTTTTCTAAAACTTTATGCATAATATCACCTTATAAGCCGATTTTATTGTTAAATCGCGTTAACGTTTCTAAATATTTGTCGGGTGCGATAACGTACGCTAAGCCGTGCCCAGCACCGTCGATTAAAACGAGTTCTTTTTCCGTTTTACAAGCGTTGTAGTTTTCTTCGCTCATGTATGCTGGAACGAACGCGTCCGTCTTTCCGTGAATAAAGACTACTGGAACTTTTGCGTTTTTAAGCGCCTTTTCGCAGTCCGCCTCTTCAACGTTAAAGTCGCCGTAAATCTTAGCGCCGAGTTTTACAATAGGATAGAATATAAACGCTGGAAGATGAAGGCTTTTAATTACTTTAATTATGATTTTTTTAGCGGAAGAATATCCGCAGTCTGCAATAATTCCCTTAACAGTCTTTGGCAAGTCTAGTTCGCTAGCAAGAAGAACGGTGCTTGCGCCCATTGAAATACCAGTTAGCAATAAGTTAACGTCGTCGCCAAACTTTTCGTAGGCAAAGTTTGCCCAAGCAAGCGCGTCGAGTTTTTCTCTAACGCCGAAAGTCATCAAATAACCGTCGCTACTAGATTGACCGCGTTGGTCAACGAGTAACGCGTTTCTATTGAGTTTGAAACAGCGTTGAACGCCACCTGCTAAATCTCTTTGAGAATTACCGCGATAGCCGTGAAACATTATCTCTACTGGCGCACCCTTTTTGCACTCGTAATATTTTCCGCGAAGAGTAAGCCCGTCGAAAGACTTTATTTCAACCGCTTCGTAAGGTATATCTTTAACTTCTTTTTGCCAAGCAATCATTTGCTCTTTGTGTGGCTTGTAAATCTTGCCTAGCGGTACTGAAAATTCTTTTTGCTTTTTAGAAAGCCTGTTAGTTTTAAAAACTATCGCGTAGCATATATAAACTACGCCGAAAAATAGTGCGTACGCTGATAATAAAACAATAAATACTATAAGTAGTGGGTTCATAATTAAACCTTTATCCTTATATAATCGCCGTCGAGTTCGAGTTTAGTTCCGTAAGGGGTTGAAAGCCTAGTTAAAATATCGAAAATCTCTTTCGCTTCGTCTTTTCTAGCGTGATAGGGAAGTCCGTTTAACTTGCCTTCTCTTTCAAAACCGGCGTTGGTTGGCATAAGCGTTAAAGTGATAAGTTTATCGTTTTCAAATTCCATATACGGAATAACGCTTAAAAAGTTGCATTTATGCGCTTGCAGTCCTATAGCCCCGTTTTTAGAACGTTTCATAAGTGCGTCGTAAGCGGAAGCGTTGATATCTAAACCGTATTTAATCATAAAGTCGGCAGGGAGCAAGGGAACGCGCATTCCTTGATAAATAAAGTCGCCAAGCGAGTAGAAAATCGGTTTTCCGTTATAGATTCAATAGGTCTTAACTGATGCGTTCCACCGCCTATTATTGCGGATGCGCCAGCGTCGATGCACGCTTTTGAAAGTTCTTCTAAGTAGTCGGGAACTTCTTCGTGCGAAGTCTTGCCTATGTCGTGGCAATGGGTTAAAACTAAAACGTAGTCGCAAGATTTTTTTGCGTTCTTTATAGAGTTTACTATGCGCTCTTTATCCTTTTTATTAAGTTCCGTGCGCTTTTTCGAGCCGTTACTGCAAAACTTTAACGAGCCGAAAGTTAAAATGCCGTCTTCATCGGGAAGTGTAAAGCCTCCTTCTATCATAAGGTTAAGTCTACCGTTAACGTCGGAGTATTTTGCAATCTCTTTGAGTGAGTTTTCCATTTCGGGCGTGATGGGATAATAAGTATTAAAGCCAACGTAGTTAACGCCTGGGCGACCTTTCATAGTTTTTGTTTCGTAGCCCGCTTTCGACGCTTCATTGTATTCAGCAGTAACAGCAAATACTGCAACTTTTTTGCCGTTAATATCCATTATCGCAGGAGCGGACGCCTCTTCCATATTTTTACCAGTACCCGAGTGATAAAGATTTCTCTTGTCAAGTTCGTTAATCGTTGATAAAAGCCCATGATACGAGTAATCCATAACGTGATTGTTCGCCGTGCCGTAATAGTTAAAGCCAAATTTAGTTAAGTCGTCAAATATCTCGGGCTCAACGTTTATCCAAGTTCCACCACTATACGCGTTTGGATAATCTCCAAACTTTTCAACGTTGGTTTCTAAGTTAGTAATTTTAACGTCCCCTTTATTTATAAAGGAAGAAACGGCTTTTAAATCGCCGTCATATTCGCTTGGAATATCGGCAACGAAGAGTGCGTCGCCAGTCGCTGTAATTTTAAGTAGGTCTTTCATAGTTTGCTCCAAATATTTGATTAATATATTATATCAAATACGCTAAAAACAGTCAAGATTTATAAAGTTGACGGTTTTTACATATTTTTTGAACGATTTTACATACATTTTGCATTTTTTCTATGATATATTAGTATCACAAAGCAAATTTAGGAGGCAAATATGTCAAAAGTTAAATTTGGTTGGGCGGAAGAAAGCATAATGCCAAACGGCGAAAATATAAGACTAGCAGGTCAATTTTACGAAAGAATTTCAAACGCAGTTGATACGGAAATTACGGTAACTGCATTTGCGGTAGAAAGCGGAAACGATCAAATGATTATTTGTTCGTGTGATTTAGGTGGTGTTGCAGTTTCGCTTAACGAACAAGTTAAAGAAATGCTCAAAGATAAACTTCCAATCTCTACTGATAAAGTTATCATAAACGCAACTCACACTCACGCTTCGCACGTTTACACTCAAAGTAACAGTATGAGTTCTGCAAATTCACTTCAATATCTCAAATCGGTTATTCCTGTGGATATGGAATATATTCCGCACGTTTCGGGTGAAGACTATCTTCACCCCGATGAAGCTCGTGATTTAATTGCGAACGCAATAGTAAACGCAATAGTTAAGGCTTGGGAGAATAGAAAAGAAGGTTTATATCAAAACGCGTTCGGTAGGGCGGTTATCGGCATGAACAGGCGTGTTTGCTTTGACGATGGTTCGGCTCAAATGTGGGGCGATACGAACAGCGCAAATTTCGATATGCTCGAAGCGGGAAACGACTCGGGTATTGAACTTATCTACGTTTTCGATACTGATAAAAACTTGACTGGCGTGGTTGCAAACGTAGCGTGCCCTTCTCAAGTAATGGAACATAGAAATTATATTTCCGCAGACTACTGGGGTAAACTTAAAGAGCATCTTGCTAAAAAATTTGGTAGAAAGATTTTCGTTTTAGGTTTATGCTCGGCGGCAGGCGATCAATGCCCGCGTGATATGATAAGATGGGTTAACGGTGAAACGCCGGTTGACGACCCAAATATCGAAAGGCTTGACTATATTGAAAGAAGGGCAGATCCATCAATGTTTGACCTTTCGGGCTTAAACGTCGTTGGAAGAAGGCTTGCTAACGAAGTTATCGGCGTTTACGAAGAACTTGGTGATAATTTCAAAGACGAAGGCTTGCTTATTCACGAAACGTTTACCTTAAAAATGCCACTTAGACGCGTTACGATGAAAGAGTACAACGATTCGGTTGAAAAAATTCAAAACTTTATCGATAAAAACCGCGGTAAAAAGATTAATTATCGCGACAACGCTAAACTTCACATTTACTCTGGTAACATAGTTAGATATAAATTGCAACACGAAGTTGACACTTTTGATAACGAAATCCACGTCATCAGATTTGGCGATATCGCAATAGCAACTAACCCCTACGAACTCTTCCTTGATTATGGCAATAGAATTAGGGCTAGAAGTAGAGCAAAGCAAACGATACTTATTCAACTTGCTTGCGGTAGTTACGGCTATCTTCCTACGGAAAGGGCTGAAAAAGGCTCGCATTACTCAGCGTACGTTTCAAGTGGTTATACTGGTCATATCGGCGGAGATTTACTCGTTCGCGAAACAGTTTCTAGAATTAACGAAAAGTTTAAAATTTGAGTTGACTTAATAGACTTAAAAGAGTATAGTTTAAGTAATTATTTTACTTAAAGGTGACTTATGAAAACTGCGCTTAACAAAAATTACGATAAACTCATATTCATTTGCATATTTTTATACTTTGCATTGATGTTTGCAAAACAAATTTTCAATGCTGAGATTATCGAAATACAAGAAGTTTTTGGTGCAACGGCAACGAACACGAGTTTGGTAATGCTCGTATACTACGTCGTTTACGCGATTAGTCAAATAGTTCTCGTTTTGTATATCGATAAGGTAAAAATGAGAAATTATCTATTTATCACGCTAATCGTTTCATCCTTGCTTACGATACTTATAGGCGTGGTTGGTAATATGGGCGCAGGTTTACCGTTTCTATTTATCGTATTTGCTCTAAACGGCGTGTTACAAGCGGGCAATTACGCTGGTATCGTTAGAATATTCGGCAAATACTTAAATAGAGAAAAGTATATGCTAGCAATGAAATTTTTCAACATTGCCGCAACCGTTTCCTTGGCTAGTTCTTACGCAATTTCTTCACTTTGCGTTGCGCTATCTAGGTGGGATTTACCGTTTATTATATCGGGAGCATTGTTTTTTATATCCGTGCTAATTTTCTTTTTTGGATACAAGCCCATCGTAAAAAAGATTAAAAATTTTGGACACGTGGAAGAATTGCCTAAAAAGGCAAAAGAGAAAAAGCACAAGATTAATCTTTCTAAAAAGACCAAGCGCTCGGTATTTTCGTTTATGGCGCTGGTTTGCATAATAGCGTTACTTTCAAATTATCTATACTACGGGCTTAACAACTGGTTTTCAAAACTTTTGTACGACGTGTACGGAATTCCCAAGCATTACTCAATTTTAGTTAGCGTTGGCGTTTCCGTGCTTACCGCCGTTGCTGGCACGATTGCAATATCTTATTACAGTAAGTCAAAAAACGGCAATTTTGTAACTACGTTAGGCTATTTAGGCTTAGGTATTTTAGGCGTTATACTTGCCTTCACCTATAAACTCAACGTCGTTTACGCAATACTCGTTTGCGTGACGTTTATATGCTTTACGCAAGGCTTTAAAACTTTATACAACGCGGTTGTGACTTACGAGGTTAAAGACGTTGTAGAGCCTGGTAAATACTCGTTGTTGTTTAACGCATCAGCATCCGTTGCGGCGGGATGTTCGCCAACGGTTATGAGTTTAATCTTTGAAAACTTCGGTTGGAAGTTTTCGTTTATGTCGTTGACGGTAGCGTCAATAATTCTAGTTTTCACGTTTATATTAGTAAAAAAATCACAAAAAAATATGTTATTTGGTTATTATAACGATAACCACTTAATTAAAGAAGGAGAACTTTTATGAAAATTGCATTTGCAGGCTTTGGCGAGGTAAATACGCCTATCGAAGTAATAGAGAGAAAGTGTAAAACGGCGTGCGAGAGTTTACAGTGTGATGGAGCGGAAATTTTCCCTTTCTATCCTATACGCGACGATTATGAAGAAACGTACGTAAATAGCGCCGTTGAGTATTTTTCAAAAGTTGATTTTGACGTTATGGTACTTTGCGTTGCAGGTTGGATACCCACTCACGCAATCTTAAAAGTTGCCGATAAGTTTAGGCATAAACCTATGGTTCTTTGGGGACTTTGCGGTTGGTATGAAGACGGAAGGCTCGTTACCACCGCCGACCAAGCGGGAACTTCTGCTTGCCGTAAAACTTTAAAAGACTTAGGCTACACCTTTAAATACGTTTACGATATCGTAGGGCTTCCGTCAAAAACTAATGAAGTTTTATCGTTTTGTAAAGCGGCGTCCGTTGCTAGCGGAATAAGAACGGTTAAAATCGGTCAACTTGGATATCGCGATATGCAACTTTACGGCACGCAGTTCGACGGAATTTCCGTAAAGAAGACTTTCGGCGTTGAGATTGAGTGCTTTGAAATGCTCGAAGTCGTTCAACGCGCTGAAAAACTTTCTCAAACTGAAATAGATAAAGTTGTAAAGAGAATAAAAGCGTGGAAGTTCGTTAAAGAACCTAACGAAGACGCGGTAGTAAACGCAAGTAAATACTACCT
Source organism: Christensenellaceae bacterium (assembly GCA_045536835.1). Classification (GTDB taxonomy): domain Bacteria; phylum Bacillota; class Clostridia; order Christensenellales; family Borkfalkiaceae; genus HGM11412. Next base: position 17,558 of record JAZSOI010000009.1, on the reverse strand, counting down.
TGCAATTAAGCAAATCGTAAACGAAAGAAATTACTTAGCGGTATCACTCAAAGACGTTGACGGATTTAAAAAACTTTTAGGTTTCCCGCCAGCACCTATTTTCACTTTGCTTGCCGAAGACGGAATTTTAACTATTCCCGAAAACGACGCGATGGGTAACGTTACCCAAGCAATAGTCAATATGCTCACGGGTCAAATAGGCGCGTACCTTGAATTCTACGAATATTTTACAGACGGTGTTTTAGCCGGCGTTCCCGACTACGTTCCAAGTGAAATCGTTGACGGCGAAACGACCATACTTCCCGCAGCGTTTGGCGAACTTTCGCAAGGTTTACTCAACGTTTCAAAGGTAAAAACTGGCGAACTTACTATGTGTAGGCTTGCAGTTGAAAACGGAAAGTACGTTATGCACTTAGTAAAGGGCAACGGCGTAACGCCTGAGAGTTGGGAAGAATGCGGTTGGGATAAGCCCGCGCCACAACTTCCAAGTTTAAAAGTTGAACTTGAAAACGTAGAGCACTTTACTCAAAACGTTATGGGTCAACACTATATCATATCCTACGGAGATAACGTAAAACTCATTAAAGAGTTCTGCCAAATTTTAAATATTGAAATTTTATAATTGCTTTAACCCCCTATTAAAAGCAATATAAAAACCCACCGATAAGTCAGTTTCGGTGGGTTTATTTTATTTGTCGTTTTTATAGCGATGTGGGGTTGTGTTAAAGCGTTTTTTAAATAGCCTTATAAAGTTAGAGTAATCTGGAAAGCCTGCTTTCATACAAGCACCCATAACCGTTTCGCCGTTTTTAAGGAGAATTCTAGCGTACGCTAAACGCTTGGTTTCAAGGTAGAGTTTAGGCGACGTGTTAAGGTGAATTTTAAACAGTCTGTTAAGCGTACTTGAACTTATTGAATACTTCTTTGTAAAGTATGAAATTGAGTTGATTTCAGTAAAGGAAGAATTGAGATCGTCAAGTATATCTTTTAAAATAGGCGGTGCAACTTGTTGTTCTTGAACGCCCTCGTCAACGTGTTTACTTAAAATTTCAATTATTCTCACCATTAAAGCGTACTGCTTTAAGCCGTTGCTTTCTTCGCTTGCCGTTTTTAGTTCCGCGTATAAACTTAAAAGTTTTTCCTTATCAACGGCTAGGGGAGATATCAAGTTAGAGTTTAAGTTTAAAAACTTTTCAAAAATAAACGCAGGCGTCGGTTTAAACCAAAAACACAAGTGTTTGTGAACTGAGTTGCTGTTTAAAATACAGTTGTGCACTTGGTTGGGCTTAGATACTATAACGTCCCCTTCGCTAAGTTTATATAAGTTGTTTTCCACGGAAAAAGATACGTCGCCTTCAAGTAGAATATAAAACTCTACGGTATCAGCAACGTGCGGTGGGAAGTTTTTAGCAGGTATGATGTTTCGCTTTTCGTGAAAATAATACTCGACGCTAAAATCTAATGGCTTTGGTGTTGAAAATAAATAAGTATTCATGGTTTATAAATAAATTTCTTTTTATCCGCCTTGCAAATTCTCTGTGCTGCAAATCTGCCGGTTATAGCCGCGGGTGGCATACCACCGCTACGGAAAATTCCTTGCCCTGCAATAATAAAGTTTTTAAGTCCTTTTAAAACGCCCTTTTGCATAAGAGATTTTCCCTTTGCCGTATGAACGAAACCTTGAAACGAGCCGTGCCTTGTGTTTAGATAGCGCTCGTAGGTGAGTGGCGTAACAACGTCGATAATCTCGATTTTATCTTTGAACTCGGGGTAACGAGAAAGGTAAATTTCTAATAAAATATTAGCAATCTTTTCCTTTTCTCGCTTGTAATTTCCGTCTTCTTTTACCTTTTTCCACCAGTAATACATTTCGTCGTTTCCCGAAATCGTGCCTTGAACGACTGAGTAGCCCTCGGGAACTTTTAAAGTGCTGTCGTAAGAGTAATTTCTAAACGTAACGCCGTCGTGCTCGCGTTCAAGCGTTATGGGATTACTTGGATATATCTTGTGAGATAACGGCTTTGAAGATAAGTCAGCGTTGATTTTAAACACGGCGGTTGTGTAGGTGTAGATAGGGTAAGTCTTTTCATCTTTAAGTCTAAGGTCTATCGACTTTAAAGGATATTTTCCGTCTAATAAGTCTTTAAGTAGATGTTCGATAGGGGTGGCGGAAATTACCCAGTCGGCGTTTAATACTTCGCCATTTTTTAGCGTAACGCCCGTACAAACGCCACTATTTACGTTGATTTTTGAAACTTCTGCCAAGTATTTTATCTCACCGCCAACGGATAAGAATTTTTCTTGCATATTCTTTATAACTTCGCGCGAAGCACCTAGCGGAATGCCGCCGTTCTTTCTAGAAACTTGACCGAGCATATAGAGAAAACTCATAAAGTTATAGTCTGCCGACATATGCTCTTCAAGCCACTTGCGAAGGTATTTGTTTTTGAACTTTTTAGCGTAATCTACGCAAGATATCTTAGACGTTTTCGAAACGTAATAATAGTCTCCAAGTTGAGTGAACGCAATCTTTAAAAGTTCTATTATATTCATCATGTCAACTGGCTTTTGAACTGGCCCTTCAACACGGCGAAACCGCCTTATAAGGTGACAAAACTTCTTGATTTGCTTAGTATCTTCGGGTGCAAACGTAATAAGTTCGCGCTCTAACTTATCGGTGTCAGCCCAAACGGTAAATTTGTTTTCATCACCGAAATCAAGGGTGTAGAAATCGTCTTGGAAAAAGAATTTCGTATCGTCGTTTATAGCGCCCGTTTCACGCCATAAATCGTAGTATCTTGACTTTGGGTTAATTCCAGTCATCCAATGGATGCAACCGTCGATATAACAGTCCTTTCTTTCCCAACCGATACAAGCCCCGCCTAAAACGTGGTTTTTTTCAAGGATAACTGCGTCGTATCCGTTATATTTTAAATATGTTCCAGCAGCAAGACCTGATATTCCACCGCCTATAATCAATACTTTTTTATTCATATCTTAAAATTAAAAAGGCTATTCAAAAAGAACAGCCTTAATTTTAGCCCATCATTACTTCAGAAATAATAGCAAGTACTTTATCGTGGCAACCACCACAACCAGTTGAACAATGCGTAATTGCTTGAACTTTATCAAACAAACTCAACACGTCCTCAAACTTATCTAAACCTTCAAGTGCAGATGCAATGCTATCGTAACTAACTTGCATGCAATTACAAACGATATAATTTTCCTTCATAGCCTTTCTCCCTAAGTTATAATCTATGAAGATTATACCACACTAAAATATTAGTGTCAATATTGAATTAAAACTAAATTTAATTTTTATATTCGTTTACTTCTTTTTCAGTTGGAATTGAGCATTGCGCACCCTTTCTAGTACACGCAATACTTGCAGCCTTGCTTCCGTAGGCGCAAGATTTTTCTAAACTTTCCCCACGTGATAAGCCTACTGAAAGTCCACCGCAGAGTGTATCGCCCGCCGCCGTCGTGTCGACTACTTTTACGCTTATGCAAGGGTGTATAGTCGAACTATTTTTATCGCATATTTCGTATCCCCTTGCACCGAGTGTAGTTACTATTTTATTTATCCCACTTGCAAATAAATTATCTTTACCGCCTAATATTTCAAGTTCAGTTTCGTTGGGGGTGATTAAGTCAACCCATTTAAAATACTCAGAAATTTCTTTGTCTGCAGGTGCGGGATTAAGTATGGTATATAAACCTTTTTCCTTGGCTTTAACCAACCCATAGCCTACTATTTCGATTGGATTTTCGAGTTGAGTTAAAAAGATGTCGCCGAATTTTGCAGTGCTTAAAAATTCGTCCACGTCACTTTTTGTTACTAAGGCGTTTGTACCTTTATCTATGATTATACGATTATCGCCTTGCGTTAAAACTATAATTGCAATACCCGTAGAAACTTCAGAGATTATTTTAACGCTATCAACGTTAACGCCTGCGGTTTTTAAGTTGGCTAAAAGAGTACTACCAAAAACGTCGTCACCAACCGCACCGCACATATAAACCTTTCCGCCTAACTTGCTTGCCGCGGTTGCTTGATTTGCTCCCTTTCCGCCACCGCTTTTGAGAAAATTACTGCCGATTATAGTTTCGCCTTTTGCTGGCATATACGGGCTTTCAATGCATAAGTCCATATTTAAACTGCCTAAAATATAAATGTTTTTCATAATCACCTATTTGGTTCAATTTGAGCGTTAATCGCGAATGCTATATCTTTAAACGATTTTTTGAGTAGAGTTATTCGAGTTTTACCTTCGCATTTAGTATGAGTGGTAATTCCTTTATTCGAAACAGTTACCTTGCCACACTTAGAAAAATCGTAATATTTGCTACAATCTTCAGTTGCTAAAAGGCAAGTTACAGGGTCCCAACTATCTCTTTTAAAACCTTCTTCTTTATACCCTTGAGAACGGGCGTACGCATGCATTGCGTACCAAACGGGATTGTCTCCGTCGTTTATATGGGTAAAAATTTGATAGCCTGCTTCCCAAGGTACGAAGTATATGTCATTTGGGAAGGTGTCGGCAACGATTTGTGCGGATTCTATATCTTGCAAAATATTCCATTCGGGGAAAATTTCTTCATTTTTCATTCCTAAAAATTCGTAATTTTCAATAAAACTGCCACCCATTACGTAAAGAGCGTCAATTTTATCTTTTGCAAGTTCAATTCCCGTTTTAGTGGATATTTCGTCCCCTTGGCTTTCTAAAAATCTACGAACGTTTACAAGCGGGCCAACAGCAATAAAAGTTACTTTTTCGCTTGAACTTGATAAAGTTTCTCTTAGTAGTTTAACTGCGTCAACGCTTGAATCGGTAGTGTTATATTTAGTTTTAACAGCGGTAGCGTAGGAATTAATTTCGTCGCACGCAAGTTTTGGTAGAGCCATTGCGCCAATTTTCACGTCAACCTTATAATAATCGCATATTGCTTGAATGGTAGCCGTTGCCCCGTCTCTAGTAGAAGATGCGGTTACGCAAAGCAATTCACACTCTTTATTTTTGTGTTTATTTAGTAGCAATGCAAGTGCAACGCAATCGTCGCAATCAACGCCTATATCCGTATCTAAAATTACTTTTTTTATCATTTTAATATCCTATTAAGATGCTAATTTTAATAACTATAAAACTATAAAAATTATATCATTTCATATTTTTATAGTCAATACATAATTGAGTGTCTAACGAGTTCTCATCTCTTAGGCATAGCAAAAAGAGTAAGTTTTATATAATGCGCGCCGTAAGAGATACAACCGAAACCCCTAAAGTAGGGTAATTCCCCTTGATAAGGGGAGTGTCAACTTGTTGACGAGGGGATTGCCGTCCGCGGCGAGCGAACCCTCGGTTGACCTTAGCCCATCAAAGAAAGCCCGTCAAATGACAGCCGAACTACGTTCGTAATCTTTACGGCAAGCAAAAACGATAGATGGAAACACCCATCTACCGTTTTTGGCGCGCCGTAAGAGATTCGAACTCCTGACCTTTGGTTCCGTAGACCAACGCTCTATCCAGCTGAGCTAACGGCGCATATTTCTCTTAAGTTGCTTAGTTATTATATAACAGCAAAAAAGTTTTGTCAATTAAATTAAACTTGCTTTAATTATTTTTAACTTATATTTTTAAAACCCGTTTACAAGGACTTTGAAATGTGTTACTATATTGTTGCAAAAGCAACAAAAGGTGTTTATGAAAAATTTGAAATCACCCCTTTTCAAAGGGATAACTGAAGAAGAATTAAAACAACTGTTTACTTGCCTTAGAGCACGCAACCATGAGTTTAGCGCTGGGGAAGAAGTTTACTCGTTCGGTGGCGTTAAGTCTATCTTAGGCGTAGTTACGCAAGGTAAGGTCGTTATTAAAAAAATTGATAGAAACGGCAATGTTACGATTTTAGATCACATTCAAAAAAGTGGTGTAATATCCAACGTGTTTGCTTTTTCTCAAACGGACGGAAACTACGTTTCAGCGTATGCGGTTGAAAACACTAAGGTATTGTTTTTCGACTATAACAACGTTTTCAAGCGTTGCCAAAAGGCGTGTGAACATCACTCGCTTTTCGTTGAAAACCTGTTTAATATAGTTATTGAGAAGTCAAAGACGTTATCTCAACGCGTTGAAATACTATCAAACAAAACTATTAGGGAAAAGATTTTATCCTATCTTAGCATCGCGCTTAAAAATACGACTAAAAACGAAATTACGCTACCTATGTCGCTCACTAGTTTTGCCGAGTTTTTATGCGTTGATAGATCGGCTATGATGAGAGAACTTAAAAAATTATCCGATAGCGGTATCATAAAGACTGATAAACGAATTATAACCGTTTTAAAAAGAGAGTATATTTGATATTATCTCGCTCATACTTTAAGTATGACGGTAAGAAAAGCAAAGGTAAAAATGATTATCATATCCGCTTTAGCGACTGTATTTTTTGCAGTCGCTTTTTCCTTTCAAACTGTAACGGTTAGCGCAACCGTGAAAACGTTTACTATCGTTGCAGGGAATAAAAGTTACGTTTTAACCGGAAAGGAACTCGGCTATTATAACGGTAAAGCGTACGTCAAGTGTTTAGAGGGGGTAGTTGACGGAATTTTTTACGATACAGCCGTTTTTCCAGTCGATGCCACCGTGGGTTTTTCGCCGAATAAAGATAGTGTTTTTTCCTTTACGAGCGAGAAGTTAGGTAGGGGTGTCGATAAAGAAAAATTGATAGACGACGTAAACCTTGCACTCAGTAAAAACGAAACTTCAGTTGTTGCGTCGTTTATTGAGTTAAAGCCGACAGTAACCGTTCAAGATTTGAAAAGGTACACTTATAAACTTGCTAGTTTTTCAACCTATTACTCAGTTTCTTCAAATAATCGCAAGCAAAATATAAAAATAGCAACGGAAAAGATAAACGGTAAAATTTTAAGGAGTGGTGAAGAGTTTTCATTTAATAAAACGGTTGGTGAAAGGACGGAAAAAAACGGTTTTCTATCCGCAACGGTAATCGAAAACGGCGAGTTTTTAGATGGGGTTGGCGGTGGCGTTTGCCAAGTCTCTACCACCCTCTATAACTGCGCTTTACTGTCGGGACTTAAAACTACGGAAAGGCACGCTCACAGTTTAGTTCCGTCGTATATCGAGCCGTCGTTTGACGCTATGGTTTCAGGTAACGTTTGTGACTTAAAGTTTATAAATAACACGAATGGAAACGTCTATATCAAAGCGGTTGCCGATGGGGAGAAGTTAACCTTTGTATTCTTTGGCGAAAAGCCAAAGTTTACTTTTGAGCGACTTAGTAACGTTCTAGAAACCATTTCGCCACCGAGCGACGAAGTTATTGAAGACGAAACGCTAGAAGTCGGTGAAACGATATGCGTAAAATCTTCAAAAGACGGGCTTAAAAGCGAAGGGTATATTTTAGCAAAAGATTACAGCGGAAATATAAGCAAAATTAAACTTCACACCGACGTTTACAAAAGTGTTCGCGGGCAAGTGCGCGTGGGAGTTGACAAAACGCTCGAAGTAGGTTAGAATATATGCGTTATGATTAAAGAATTTTTTGCAGATATTTTATACAATAGACAAAAGCGCCGTAACGCAATAGTGCTTAACTCACTTTTAATAGTGTTGACGATAGGAACGGCTTCAATTTTCGTTGCAAGGCGTGACTGGGTGTTTTCCTTATTTTTCTTCGCCTTCTCTTTAATTCCTATGATAACTATTCCGTCGGCGTTCAAGAATTTCCCAGTTCACGGAAACGCCGTTTTAACGGTAACTGATAAGGACGTTTCTATTATGGGAATGACCATAAAACTCAGCGAAATTTCTTCCTTTAAAGCGATAATAACGTTACCGCCGTGCAAAACCGAAGCGGAAACGCGTGAAATGCTTGAAGAATTCAAGGCGGTTAAGCCTCACGAAGATTTTGACGGAGACCTTGATATTTTCTACTTTGACGCGAAAGGAAAGAAAAGAACTGTTTATAGTCACGTTAAAAACGTTGCAGGCGCGATAGAAGCACTCGTAGAACTTGGCGTTAAAAAATACTCGCTTACGTATTCATCTAAAAAGCAAACGGTTGTATCCACGTTTGACTTTAAGTCGGATATAGCAAACCGTCGCCAAGCGGAAATGGCAAAATCTAACAAAAAAGGCAAGGTAAAACAATTAATATAAGGGGAAAAATTAAAAAATGCAAATTTTTTCAAAAACCCCATAAAATTGTTTGCTCTTTTAAAAAGTTTGTGTTAAAATACATATGCTTTGAATAGCGTGCGGCTGTGGCGGAACTGGCAGACGCATAAGACTAAGGATCTTATGAAGGCTACTTCGTGCAGGTTCAAGTCCTGTCAGCCGCACCAAGTCTTAATAGGTTGAACCTCTTTACCGTTGGTAAGACGTTCGGCCTATTTTGTTTTATGGAAGAATATAAAGAATATATTTTATAATTCAACATAGTGAGTTGTTGTTTTATTCTCCAAAATATGGTAAAATATAATTAACCCTCATACAATAATAAATACTACAAAGGAAGCACATATGAAATTATTAAGTAAAGCTGACATAGCCAAGATGAAGATACCTGTACTTGCAATAACGGTTACCGATAAAGAAACCGATGCATTTATGAAAAAGTTTAAACATCTAAATGGAGTAAAAACTCTTTATATCGCAAATAATCAAACTTATTCTATTGGATACTTGGGTAAATACATGGTTGCTCATATTAGGTCAAATATGGGGTCTGGTCGTGCAGATGGCGCCATAATGACTACTTATGATAGTATTCAGGATATAAATCCATCAATAATACTAATGGTTGGAATTGCTTTTGGCGTCAATTCTGAAAAACAAAAAATAGGTGACATATTAGTTAGTGAAAAAGTTTTTCCATACGAATTAACAAAAATCTCAACCAATAATTCTAACAAAATAGAAATTAATAGGAATTTACCAATTCAGCCAGATTTTGATATTGTTAACATATTTAAAAATTTTGAGTTAAAAGGGTTTGCAGTTTTGTCAGGAACAATTTTATCTGGAGAAAAATTAGTAGATAATATTGACTATCGAAACTCATTAATTGAGCTGTCCAATGATAGCAATGTTATTGGGGGTGAAATGGAGGCGTGTGGCGTAGCTCATGCCTCAAGACGTAGAGGGTTTTCTAAGTGGATAATAGTAAAAGCCATATGTGATTTTGGAGATGGAAACAAGTCTAGAAACAAAGAAAAATATCAGTCTCTAGCTGCTTCAAACGCAATGAAATTTTGTTGTAAAATTTTTGAAAGTGATTTGTTGAAAAAAAATTTAGGATTACCTCAAATCAATAAAAAATATTTAAATATAAAGGATGTTAGTATAAATGGCTATGCGCTATTTTATTATCGTAATGCAAAAAGGATTTCATTTACAAAACTAGCAAAAAAATTAAAAATTAATGATTATACTTTAAGATCCTATGAAAAAGTTGTTGTTGATAATGGCGTTCCACATTTTGCTAAAGCAAATGAATACGATTTAAAAGCTTTAGAGGAATATTTAGAATGCCCGGGCAAATTAAAAAGTTTAAAAACGTGTGATACTATGATAAATTTTTATAAAAATAAAGGGAAAAAACAATTTTTCCCCATCAAAGATTTCAAAGCCGTTTTTTTTGATTTTGATGGAACATTAACAAAGAAGCACTGCGATAAGTCTACATGGCAAATTATTTGGCAAAAATTAGGATATCCGGATAATGAATGTATTTCATTGCATCGAAAATATTCCAACAAAGAAATTACTCATCCTGAATGGTGTAGGCTAACCCAGAATAAATTTATAGAGAAAAATTTAACAAAACAACAAGTTGTGGATTGTGCATCTCAAATTGAAGTTATATCAAATGTATATGAAACAATAAAAATATTAAAAAAAGAAGGCATAAAATGTTATATTGTTTCTGGCTCTATAAACACGGTTATTGAACATGTTTTAGGTGATAATAAGTTATTGTTCGATGGCATAGTATGTAATAAATTTTATTATGACGACGAGGGTAAACTAGTAGAAATTGTTGGAACAGAATTCGATTTTGAAGGCAAATCTCAATATATAAAAAATATTTCCGCAGAACTTGGCATTTCTCCTAAAGAAATGCTATTTATAGGAAATTCAAATAATGACGAATGCGCATATAGATCAGGCGCTAGCACTTTACTAATTAATCCTAAATTGGCCGATGCGTATAATAGAAAGAAATGGAACTATTTAATTGGCGAAATTATAGATTTCTATAATTTATTACCATTTATTATCCCTGAAAAATATAATTCTTCGGATATTTCTAAAAAGTAATAAAAAACTGCAGGTGTGCTTGATTGCACACCTGCAGTTGCCGTTTATAATCGGGATACTAACGACAAACCCGTCCGCCGTTCTTTCTAACTTCTACATTTACTTTTCATTTTCTTCTTTCTTTAATCGGCGGTAATCTCTATGTTATCATTGAGATTTCTTCGTTTTATTCAGTTGTTTTTGTTTGTTTTCCGTCCATTCATCGTAGTCTTTTTTGCCTTGCTCGGACAATAGATATTCCCGTATTGCCGGCAATAACACTCTTGCAAGTGACGTTACTTGATGTTCGGAAAGGTTGAAATCGCTTTGAAGTCGTTTCTTTCTTGCCATTAAAATTGTAAGTCATCATTCTCCCTTTCAAATTGTTTCCTAAATGGATTCCTCCTTTACACGTCCTCTCGTGTGGTCGTTTTATTTTCTCTTGTCATCTGCGACTTTGTATCTATCATTCACGTATTGTCATTTTAAGTCGCACCAAATCTTAAATAAAACCGTGATTTTCTATTCGTTCTCGACTACAACGGAATTACTTCGTCCACCAAGTCTTTTTCTCGTTTGTGGTGGGCTTTTTCTTTTGCGAAATTACTTCCCGATAGATTTCGGGGTGTTCTTGCTTTAAACGGTCTAACACGGTAAGTGCTATCGAAGTTTTGACCTTGTGTTCTTTTAACTCTTTGTTTTCTTTGTCAAGTTCTAAAACTTCTCCCATTGACGTATCTAATCGTTTTTTTAGTTCGGCGTTTTCTGCCGTGAGTGCAACGATTTGTTTTTTGAGTCCGCCTTTCGACCAAGCAAACTCGCCATTTTCGGCTTGTGTTAACGCTTCAGCATAATCTTCCGTTTCCGCCTTTTTGCTTTCGGCTTCTTCTAAAATCTTTTTCGCCTTGTATTCAGCGGTAGATAAATGTTCAATGCTGTTGCCCGATTTACCTCGTTCTAATCCATACTTTTGACCGACTTCTTTCCATATCTCCGTTTGAAGTTTTACAAGTTGTCCGTCGAACAATTCCTTTGCGCACAGTTTTCCATCAACAATAGGGATAAGGTTTAAGTGCATATGTGGATTTGTTTCGTCTAAATGGACGATAGCAGAAAGCACGTTTTCTTCTCCGTACTTATTTTTAAAGAAATTGGTAAAGTCATGGAAGAATCGTTGCTGTTTATCGGGCGTTGCCACTTTGAAAAATTCAGGGCTTGCAGTCAATACGAAAGAACACATATAAACGGCATCCGAGCGAACTTTACGTTTTAGGTTTAAGCCTGAAATTCTATCTTCGATAACGTCAAGATATTTCCTTTGTGGATATACCGTATGATAGTTTTGATACGTCCTTGAACTGTCAATACAAGCGTTATTGCCTTGATATGTTTCGTCACGTTCGTTCTCTTCTTCGACAGGTGAAACGTCTGATTTTTTGAGTTTGTCTAAATTGCAAATGATGTAAATAAATTTGTCCTCCTTGAATATAAATTTTGAGATTTTGCAAAAGTGTAGCTCACTACACTTATTGCATAAGTTTCGTTCGTCCTGCGGAGCTTTTTGTCCACTGAACTATAAAAATCCGATTATTTAACGGCTATCGGCAAAGCCAAAAGTAAATCATTTTAATCACCTCCTTTATCTAAAAATGAACGCAAAAAAGTCGCTGATAAAAACTACCACCGACTTAATTGGATAAAAAAATCCGTACGAATCAAAACACGCTTAAAACGTTTCTACTCCGCACGGATTTATTATCCGAATTATGAAGTTGTAAGAGCGTAGCACCTAAAAATTTGTACCACAAAATAGACCTATCGCCAAACCCCGTTTTTTAACGTTGGCGCGCCTACTTGAAAAGTTGGTCAAACTTTCCAAGCCTTTCACTTAATAAAAGCGAAAAGACAGCGTATTGCCGTAAAAAATTGTACGACAATAAAACCCTAAATAAGCCGTTTTGTTTCCCTTTATGTAAAACGACTTCGGGTGAACGGGAGAACTTCCCCCACAAGCACACGAAAATGTGCGCTAAACAAAGCCTGCCGAAGCTTGCAAGCTTAGCAAAGGGGCAAATCGCTCGCCGCGGACGGCAAACCCCTCGCAAACTAAAGTTTGCCTTCCCCTTATCAAGGGGCAGAAGCCCTTAATTATATATACCCACGCAAAACATATTCTAAACATATGTTCGTGTTTGTGATTCTATTTTAACATATAAAAATATAAAAGTCAATACTTAACTGTACAAGAACGTGTACACCTGACTACTTTTTTGAAAAGTTTTTAATTGATTTTGTCGTAAAATGAAAAAACGGCAGGAACGCAAATTCCTACCGTTATAAAATTATTTCTTCAACTTAACGTAGTTTATTGTATTTATAACCCCCATTACAACAAAAGCGATAGAGACTATTAGTGTAATAATCCGTTTTCCAAGTGGCTCTCCCGAAACGGAGACAAAGATGAATGCTATAATTGCAGCTATTCCAACTAATATTTGAAATATAGCGGTGAATAAATACCATTTTTTCATATTTTCCTCCAATGCACTTACTGCTTCTTAAACACAGTTTTCATAATATTCGAGAACTTCGGGGGCATACCGTAGAGAAGAACGCCTACACGATAAATTTTTGCTGAAAGAATACCGATACCGATGGTAGAACCAATGAGAATAGCAATCGAAATAACAATTTCATACCACGCTACCGTACTCATACAAATTCTCGTAAACATTGCCATAGGCGAGGTGAACGGAACGTAGGAACATACGAGCATGGCGGTGTTATCTACAGAGCCACTACTCATTGAGAAAATAACCACCATAAATGCGATAATAAAGAGAAACGTGATTGGCATAACCGACGTATTGATATCTTCAAGCTTGGAGGCTGTTGATCCTATCGCACCAAACATAAAAGCGTAGATAAGGAAACCAAGCACGAAGAATACGATTAGATAGATAAAGAGCTCAATCGGAATATCGAAGATGGAAGCAATCAAAGGATTAGAAAGTGCTTCCTTGTTCACGTTGTAAAGGAGTATCGCCGTACCAAATACGAGAACAAGTTGTGTAAATCCTGCGATGCAAGAAGCAAGCACCTTTCCAAACATCATACTTGTGGGCTTTGCGCTCGTTACGAGAACTTCCATCGCACGGGAACTCTTTTCGGTGGCAACGTTGGTTGCGACCATCTGTCCGTAAAGAAGAATGACCATATACAAGGCAAAAATCATTATGTAGGTATAAAAGAAGTTTTGCGCATGATTTTTGCCAAGAGCTTCGGTGCCACTTTCAATTTGAACGGACATAATCTCTCCCGCTTGCTCGGGAGTAAGTCCGTTTTGTACCATAGCGTTAATGCGATACACCTCTTGCAGAACGGTGTTAGCGATTTCGGTATTCATATCATACATCGAAAGATTATTAACGTAATACGTATAGGAGGAAACACTGGTCATTACAAAAGCACATTCCGCATTGCCGGAGACAATCTCGGATTTTACATCTTCAACGCTGCCTTCTGCAACTTTCACGTTATATTCAACAAAAGCATTTCCAAAATATTCTTTTACGGTCGCCGAGAGGTTGTCATCTTCAGCGTAAACAAGCATTGTGGGAAAATCGGTTGGATTTATATCGCCCTCATTATCCGATTCAAATGCCGCTATGATATTGGGGATGAACATAACAATGGCGATTGCAACAACGAGAAATATCGTAATTCCAACAAACACCTTGTTTTTAAGATAACCTTTAAGTTCAAATTTAAGTATTTTTCCAAACTGTTTCATTGTTCCATCTCCTTATACCTGCGCGCCTGCGTACTCTACGAAAATATCATTGAGAGAAGGTTCAAACACCTTTACTTCGTCAATATCGTAGGTTTCTACAAGACGTTTCATCATAGCCAGCTTTTCATCGGGATTTGCAAGTTGAATGTGTAAGGTTCCGTCCTCACGCTCAGTGCAAGTTTCACCCAAGTCTGCTTTTATCTGCGCAGGGTTAGTAGTGCTTACCACGATCTTATCACGAGGATAGGTTCTCTTGATTTCGTGAAGATCTCCGCTAATAGCAACTTTGCCCGCGTTGATGATTGCGATGCTATCGCAAAACTCTTCTATGTAACTCATCTGATGGCTTGAAAATAGAACAATCTTTCCTTTTGATATTTGTTCTTTTACTACATCCTTGAGAAGCATTGCGTTCACGGGATCAAGCCCTGAGAAGGGCTCGTCGAGGATGACGATGTCGGGATCGTGTGCAAGTGCAGTAATAAGCTGAATTTTCTGCTGATTTCCTTTTGACAAAGTATCAAGTCGCTTGTTACGATATTCGCTCATACCGAGCCTTGAAAGCCAATAGTCAACGGCTTTTACGGCATCCTTTGCGCTCATACCCTTCAGTTCCGCAAAGTACACGAGCTGATCTATGATGAGCTTCTTCGGATAGAGCCCTCTTTCTTCGGGGAGATAGCCAATGCCGATTTTGTCGTAATCAATGGGTTTTCCGTCAATCAGTACTTCGCCGCTGTTTGCGGGAAACACGTTCATCAAGATACGAATAGAGGTTGTTTTACCTGCGCCGTTTCTACCAAGTAGACCGAACGCTTTTCCTCCCTCTGCCGTAAAAGATACGCCTTTAAGAACTTCTTTTTCGCCAAAGGATTTGTCAATGTTTCTGAGTTCCAATATCATTTTTTAACCTCCTAATAAAAAAGTGCGCAGCCAAAGCTACGCACTGAAAAACGTAGCCCGATCTGTTGCGACACAGTTCACTCCAAACAGGAAATGATATCAAGGCATACATTTTTACCAATAGTATGCCTGTTCAGAGCATTATTAAACTGTGTCGCATTTAGTATTATATCACAATTTTGTTCAAAAGAAAAGTAGTTTTCAAAAAATAGTAATTTCCGAATCAAAAATCACTAATACAGGTCTAAAGACACATTAGTGTTTTATAACATCAATTAATTCCGTTATACACGCTCTCTCCAAAAAACTTAGGCAAAAACTGTCTAGCATTGAATTGTGTTTATATAAAAAAGCTAAAAGACAACTTTACCAAAGGTAAGTTGCCTTTTAATAGGTTATATTCACTTGTAATTAACTCCAAAACCAAAACAACCAATACGCAAACTACTTTTCTTCAGGCACTATGCTTTGAGTTGTTGTTTCAGTTTGTTCTACAACTTCACTACTATTGTTTGATTGCGTACTTGTATCATCTTCCTTGTTAGCACAACCTTCGTTTGAAGAATCTTCTGTACCGCTGACAACAGAACTATTATTGTCATTGAATGAAAAGTTCCCATGCCCCGTGATCCCCATAACCAAAGAAATGACCATCACGATTACACAAACAACATTTATAAAATAAATGTAATAAAACTTATGTCTCATTTTACAAAATATTGTTTTTCCTTTTTCCTGACATTCTTGACAACTTGTGTTTTTATGTTCACAACCAAAACATTCTTTTTTGAATTTAAAATTATTCTCCTCTATGCCATTTCTCACATCGCAGTTTTGACAAATATAACTTGTCGTTTTGCATCTTGAGCAATGCATTGCTATTGATTTATTATTAATTTTTGCTATAGCATATATCAATAAAAAGATCAAATCAGCAACAAATATTCCTATTAAAGAAAACTTAAACAACGTTTCTGCAAGGGAATTTCCCGTATCAAAAACATTATTAAGAATACTTAATGACCCTGATAGTGAAAAAGTCAAAGAAGAAAAAATACCAAGAACAGTTACAGTCAACAAAATAATACTATCTTTTGTTTTGCTTATCTTTTCTTCAAAGTCCGTTCGTACTTTTTGCGTTTTCTTTTCAAAATTTTCTTGAACTTCGTTCGTCTTTGTTTCAAAGTCCTCTTGGATTTTGTCAGATTTGTCTAACAATTCTGACAAAAGTCTTTCTGATTTTGCAATTTTTTTAGCAGCTTCAGTTTGTTGCACCTTTATGTATTCGATCGAAGATATCGCATAATTAGGAGGCGGAGCAATATTTTTGTTTTGAGCTTTTAATACATTGTTGTAGTTTTCATATATTATCTTAATAAACTCCGGCAAACTCTCGCTTATGTGGTTTAAGTTAAACAGATTGTTTTCAATAGTTTCAAATTTATCGTGATTTAAAATATATTTTACAATACTTTCAGTCTGCGTTTTTGTAAGAGTGTATTCTATATGTTCATCTTGAATTTTCTTTAAGCTCTCTTCGAAATCAAGGAGCAATAAATCAACAATTTCATTTTTAAGTTTGGTCGATGTTCTAGTATTACTCATCGCTATCCTCTGTAGAAGAAATAATACGTTCGTTTAGTGGAGTTATGTATTCTAAAGGTATAATCTTATCTTTTCCTGTGCCATCATCCCATATTGCGATCCAAGACATTTCTTTTCTCGACAATTCTGCAACTGTAGACGGCAACATATCACCATATTTTCCTAATACCATATCTAAAACATCTTGATGAGAATCTTTTAAAACTATGCTTTGTTCAACCTTAGTTTCAAAGCCAAGCCTACCAACAACAAAAAAATCATTAATATTTGGTATTGCAGGTCCACATTCCCATGCGACAATATCTTCATCAAACACAGGAGCATTATATTTTTTTAAATGTTCCTTTTGCATAAAATATAAAATTTTCTGCAATTTTGATGTGTTCAGATGATACTTTTTTTCAATACATTCATTTATTATAACCTCTGAAATCAAAAGTGCTTTGCACATCCTTTTACTACCTCGCTTATTAATAGGATAAGGACAAAAAATTATTAGTTGTTCCATTTTTCAACTCCTTCACAAGTTTAGGCAAATATTATACCATTAATTGAGAGTCGAAAAAGACAACTTGTCCACTATTAGTACAAAATATTTTACCACAAAAATCCATAAAATTCAACAATATTTTCCAATATTTTTCTTTTTAACTGAGAAATTATAATTGTTATCAAGAATAATGTAGAAAAATAAAAGCTTAATATGATTTGTAATGTTGACAAATCTATAAAATCTGCTATAATATAAGCAGAGAGGCTACCGATAGACGGTCAGCCTAATAATGGGTTAAAGAAATAACCGCACTTTTGGCGAGGGGCGGTTATTTCTTTTTTGTTATGTCAATAACAAGTGCTATAATTGCTACAACAAGTGAACCAAAAAGGAACAACGTTTCGTAAGTAACCATTGGCACCCCTCCTTTCATTTAGGA
>JAZSOI010000029.1:0-6258 GCA_045536835.1 Christensenellaceae bacterium | reverse complement strand
GCTCGCGCAAAGTTCGTCAAGCGCGGCAAAAAAATCTTTGTTTACCATATTTTTCTCCTAATTTAAAATTTTAAATTGTTTTGTTTATATTTTTATTTAATTAAGCGCAGTTGCATTAACGGTTGATAAAATCAAAATTGTTATTGCAACTAAGCGTCAAATCTTATTGCTTTATTTATTTTTGCAATTTTGGAAAGTTCGAAAACTTCTTCCTTTCCGTTATATAAAACGGTAACTGCATTACCGTCGTAACCAAGTAGCGTTGCGTCAATTACTTTTATTCCCTTTTTAAGCGGAGCGTAAAACTTAATCTCAACGTCTTTACCCATATTTCTTTCAAAATCACGCGGGGTTTTGAACGCTCTATCGAGTCCGGGGCTTGAAACGTTCAACGTGTAATTTCCTCCGTAAACGTCAAACTCATCAAACGGAAGATTGATAAGGTTGTGGAACTTTTCCAAAGTATCAAGGTCAATCCCTAATTCCGTATCCGCGTAAATAGTAAGAGACGGCGGTTTAATTTTAGTTTCAACTTCAACGATTTCAATGCCGAGCGAGTCCGCGTACGGCGTTAAAAACGCAGTTATCTCTTCAATAGACTTAAAGTTCATTATTTCCCCTTATAAAACAATTTGTGAGTGCCATTTAGGCACTCACAAACTAAAGTAACATCTTAAGTTCACTTATATGTTAACACATATAATTGTTTTTGACAAGCATTTTTTATAATTATTTTATTTTTTTATTTAAGGCGTTAGTTACAAGTATAACGAGGCTCGTGAAGTGTTTTGGATGAGACTAACCTTTTTGGTCAACGTTTGATAGAATATTTAAGACCATAGAAACGAGTTAGGCAAGGCTCGGCAAGGCGATGCGGTAACGATAGACCTCGTTGGTCATCGTTAATGCAACGGCTTGACAGAAACGACGCATAACGAAATTTATAAGGTCTTAAAGTTTGTGGAGTTCAATAAAGGCCTCGGCAGTTGCAAATGCGTCGGATAACGCTCTATGGTGGCGGAATTCTATTCCAAAGTGACCGCAAACCGTGTTTAACTTGTGATTTGATAAAAAGGGTAAAACCTTTCTTGAAATTATCAAAGTGTCTTCGTAATCATTTTCAAGATAGTAGCCAAGGTCTTTGCCTGCGTTCTTTAAAAACCTATAGTCGAAATCAGCGTTGTGCGCAACGAAAATGCTATCGCCTAAGAACTTATAAAAATCGGGGTACACTTCGTAAATTTTAGGCTGGCCAACGAGCATTTCATCGGTTATTCCAGTAAGTTCAATTATCTTGTTTGACAATTTTACTTCGGGGTCGATTAGCGTTTGGAAACTCTCAACAATTATTCCGTCTTTAATTCTAACCGCACCGATTTCAGTTATTTTATCACTAGTAACGTCAGTTCCAGTCGTTTCGATATCTACTACCACGAACTCTTTACCAACAAGGCTTTCGGGAACTTTACTGCCAACGGTAAAAAAGTCTTCTTGCTTACTCGTTTCACAAGGCGTTGGGAAGGCAAAAACGTACTTTTCGGGCGGTTTTTTACCAGGACGGCGTGCGGGAACGAACCCTTTTGGGAACTCGCAAAAATGGAAACCCTTTATTAAAAAACTAGGTCTTCCGTTAAACACTTCCATCTCACCGCGAACGATAACTACGCTACCAACGTTTAACTTTTCAAGTTTTTGAAGTTTGTTTTTGTCGGTTGTGAAATAACTGCCAGATATCTTACCGCTCTTATCGTCGAGCGTAATTCTATAATAGACGTTACCCTTTTTGCTCGTACGCTCTTCCTTTTCAATTACCGTGCCTGCAAAATAGCACTTGCCGATAATATTTTCGCCGTCTGCTATGTAGGTTGCAACGTCGTAAACTTCGTCGTCAGAAAAACGAACGACGTCACACATCTTAACAGATCTTACTTGAAGGTCTAAGATATCGTCTTCCTTAACGCTTAAATCTTCGTAAATCGGCTTTTCTTCGTCCTTAGACGAAACTCTAATTTCACCTTCAAAGAAGTTTGAATATTCTCTTTCAAGCGTTTCTTTAATACCACTCAAAACGTCCGTTCTAGTTAGATACTCGGCAACGTTGTCTAAAACGACTATCTCGTACTTGATTTTTTTGCTTGAACCGATTATCTTTACGGAACTATCGTCTACCGCGTGCGCAACCGAAAAGCAATGGGTTTGAAGATAGGATAAAATTGCGCGCTTTGCTATCTCGCCGTCGGCAAAAGACTTGTGGCAAATAACTTCAACGCTAATTCCTTCAAGTTCCTTTTCAAAGGAAGACTTGATAAACTCGTTATCTTCTAAACTAACCGTCACGTCACTTATTAAATTAACTTTAACTTTTCCGTCCTTATACGTCGCGTTTTGAAGGCGCATATCGCCAAGCGAAGACGAAAAACTCTTAAGTGTTTCAATTAAATTATCACAAGGGCTTCGCAATTTCTTCTATCTCTCTTATAAATTCTTTTTCCGCGTCTAAAAACGCAACTTTTTTGTAAACTTCTCCCTTTTTAAAGATTACACAGTAATCTTTCGAGCCTGCAATACCGATATCGCAGTCCTTTGCTTCGCCTGGTCCGTTAACTACGCAACCCATAACCGCTATCTTTAAGGAAATATTTAAATTATTAGTTAGTTTTTCTATCTTTTCAGCAAGACCTGCACTATCCCACTCCGTTCTACCACAAGTCGGGCAAGCAACTATTTCACAGTAGTTTTTATCAAGCCCTATCGAGCGGATAATCTTCTTTGCAATTATAGGTTCTGGAAGTGGATCACCTGCTAGACTTACCCTTATCGTATCGCCGATACAGTCTAAAAGCAACGAGCCGATACCAACGCTAGATTTTATAACGCCACTCTCGTAAGTGCCCGCTTCGGTTACGCCTAAATGAAGCGGATAATCGGTTTTACTCTTTAAGTACCTATACGCCTTAACTGTTAGCGGAACGGAAGACGCCTTTGCCGATATTACGATATCGTGAACACCGTGTTTTTCAAGTACGGAAACGTTTTTGAGCGCGCTCTCAACGAGCGAAATTTCGTTTTTCCCATACTTTGATAAAAACTCCTTTTCAATGCTACCGGTGTTTGAGCCAACACGAACTGGAATTTTATGCGCCTTTAAACAGTCCGCCACCCTTTTGATATTTTCTTCGCTACCGATGTTACCGGGGTTTATCCTTACCTTATCAGCACCGTTCTCTATTGACTTTATCGCAAGTTTATAATCAAAGTGGATATCGCAAACAATAGGCGTTTTAACCGTTTGTTTAAGCGTTTTTACGGCGAGAGCGTCCGCCTCGTCTTTCACGGCAACGCGAACGATATCACATCCGTTTAACGCTAAAGCGTTAATTTGAGATGCGACTTCGCTTACTTTTTCAGTTTTAATATTAGTCATAGACTGAACGGCGATTTTCTCTCCGCCACCTATTACGACGTTACCGATTTTAACTTTCATTTTACTTGCCTTCGTTTATTTCGTAGAGTTTTTTAAGACCTTCTAAGGTTAAGAAACGGTCGATTTTCGTAATGCACGAAACTTCTTTTGCTATAATTTCACCCATACCGCCCGTTGCGATAACGGAAATTTCACTAACGCCAAGTTCAGTTTTAATCTTTTTAACGATGTTTTCAACTAAACCTGCAAAACCGAATATGATACCTGCTTGCATAGCAGTTCTCGTAGTTTTGGGAATTGCGCTTTTAGGGGCTTCGAGTTCTATCATAGGAAGTTGCGCCGTGTTAGATACTAAACCTTCGAGAGAAGTCTTAATACCCGGTGCTATAACAACGCCTATGAGTTCGCCTTTGCCAGTCAACACGTCAAAGGTGGTTGCCGTGCCAAAATCGATAACTATCATGGGGTTACCGTTTCCGTATTTCGTGAACGCACCAACGCAGTTTGCAATAATATCCGCGCCTACTTCTTTGGGGTTATCCGCCTTTACGTTAAGCCCGGTCTTTATGCCTGCGCCTACGACTTTTGGCGTTACGCCGAAGAAGTATTCGCACATATGCCCTATCGTGTAATTGAGCGACGGTATAACCGACGACATTATTACGCCTTGTATATCCTTTCTAGATATATCTTTGCTTTGCAAAAGGTTTACGAGCGTTGCACCGTACTCGTCGGCAGTTCTAGTGTGGCGTGAAGATACGCGGAACGAGCCTTTGAGTTCGTTTCCGTCCCACACGGCGTACTTAATATTCGTGTTGCCGATATCAATACATAAAATCATGTTTTATCCCCTTTTGATTATCTTTATAACCCTATTTATTGCGGGAGCAAATATAAGGTTGATTGCAAGTTCGATAAAGAAGTTGAAAGTTACAAGACCCACTAAAATAAATACGAGCAAGTTTTGACCGCTTAACGCGCTCATCGTATGAACGGAATCAAACATGAACAAACAGCCAACGATAAACAAGCCAGTATTAACAATAGGAACGATTGCCGACGCTACGAAAAGCGCAACTATCGGTTGTTTCTTTCTTATAAGTTGATAAAAAAGTCCACCTAGATAGCCTGCAACCGTGCTTTTAACGATACAGGTGAGCGTTGTAACCACTGGGTCGTTAGCCCAAATGAGCGTGTAGAAAGGGCTTCCGCCGATAATAACTTGAATTAAAACGACTACGCCACACGCGAAACCGAGTATTGCACCCGCTACGCTACCGAATAAAATACCGCCAAGCACTATCGGGATAAGCGTGAAGTTTAAAGTAACTGCGCCGATGGTTATCGAGCCGAGCGCCGCTTGCAACACGATAACGAGTGCAAGCAAAACTGCTATTCCCGTGATTTGCTTTGCGGTAAAGGGTTTTGAATTTTTCATAATTGCCTCCAATCGAGTTCCCAAAGGATACCCGTAAGAAAAATAAAAAAAGTAAAGTCAAATCTCAAAATGAGTATTTGCTTTAATTATGTTAACATAATTTAAAAAAAATTACAACCTAAGCGTAACAATTTTTAGAAAAATTTAATACTATGTAGTGATAGCAATATCAAACTAAATATATTTGGAGTGAAAAACTATGATGAACCTTTTTGGATTTGGCGGTGATAACTGCTGTTTGTACATACTTATACTCTTACTCGTTCTCTGCTGCTGTGGAAACGGTTGCTTAAACGGTATTATCGATAAAATTTGCAACTGCGGTTGCTTACTTCCTATCGTGTTAGTACTTCTTTGCTGCTGTGGTAACAAAGGCGGATGCGGTAAGCCTTACGGTATAGGTTGCAAGTAATATTACGAAAAATTAAATAAAAAAGACGGTGGGTACATTCCCACCGTTTTCACGTTATGTTATATCGTTATATTCGCCTGAAGGCGAGTTATATGCTCGTGAACTCGCGTTATATGATTTCGCCGTTATATGCTACTTTTGGTAGCGTTGTGGATTTTATTTTACATAGAAATTATCCTAAGCGCAAATTGAAAATTTGCATATAACTCACGAAGTGAATATAACGTTGCGTTAGCAACATATAACGCATTACAAAGCAATGCATATAACTTTCAATTATATTTGCTCTAATAGCCCAAAAACTCTACGCCTTTTAGTAGCACTTCGTTAATAACGTCGTTTTTCAATGAATATAAGATAATTTTTCCGTCTCTTCGATACTTTACGGCACCGATGTCGCGAAGGGTTTTTAATTGATGAGAAACCGTGGTTTGATTAAAGCCTAGTAAACTTGCCAAATCTGTTACGCACATTTCAGATATCGCGAGCGCGGATATCATTTTTAGCCTTGTGAGATCGGAAAATAAACTAAAAAAACTCACTAATTCTTCAAGTATTTCGTCAGACGGAACGTAATTTTCTATCATTCCTTGCGTCTTTTTATCTAAAAGTAAAACGGGTTTTGCTAAAACCATAGGTGTTTCCCCCTTTTTTACTTTGATAAAATTATCTTATACCGCAAATGAAAATATGTCAACTTTAACATACCAAGTAAAAAAGTCGCATATTGTAATTATATAGGTTTTTATGTAAAAGGAGAGATTATGAACTCAACTAACCTTGTTTTTTTAGGACTTTTATTCTTACTTACGACTAACTCAACCATAAGTTCAACTCAAGCGCTATTACTTTTAGCGCTACTCACTACCACTACTTGCGGTTGTAATTGCAACGCAAACGACTAAAATTTTAATTTTACGCTTGAAAAAACAAAATCCATAGTGTATACTTTTACTGCAAACGCTTGTTTGAAAGGAGTTCACT
>JAZSOI010000045.1:0-44115 GCA_045536835.1 Christensenellaceae bacterium | reverse complement strand
ATCTTGTGTTAGCAAGTGGGAGCGTGGAGAAACGTTTCCTGATATTGAGATTCTTATAATACTCTCAAAATATTTTGACGTGTCAACCGATTATTTACTTGGTTTAGAAGATTAAAAAAGCAAGGCGTTTGCCTTGCTTTTTTTATGCCGTTTTTTTAGTTATTATTTCGGGTTTCTTATCACCTTTCACCACCTGCTCGTCAACGATAACCTTTTCAGCGTTTGCGCTTGGGATATCGTACATACAGTCAAGCATAATGTTTTCAAAAATCGTTCTAAGACCTCTTGCGCCAGTTTTTAGTTCGATTGCCTTTTTAGCAATTTCATAAACTGCACCGTCGGTTACTTCAAGTTCGCAATCGTCCATGCCGATAAGTTTTTTGTACTGCTTAACGAGTGCGTTTTTAGGCTCGGTCATAATCTTTACGAGCGCGGTTTCATCGAGCGCGTCTAAACTAACGGTTATGGGTACGCGACCAACGAATTCGGGAATTAAACCGTACTTTGTTAAATCGCCGGGTTGAACGTCACTAAGTGCAACCGAGCCAAGTGCGGTTTCGCCTGAAACGTTTCCGCCAAAACCTAAACTTGACTTATCTTGGCGCTTTTCAATAATCTTGTCAAGCCCAACGAACGCGCCACCGCAAATAAATAAAATGTTAGTTGTGTCAATGTGGATAAGTTCTTGTTGCGGGTGCTTTCTTCCGCCTTGCGGTGGAACGGCTGCTACCGTTGACTCGATAATTTTAAGTAGCGCTTGTTGAACGCCTTCACCAGAAACGTCACGCGTGATAGACACGTTCTCACTCTTTCTTGCGATTTTATCAATTTCGTCAATATAAACTATTCCACGCTCAGCCCTTTCAATATCGTAATCGGCGTTTTTGATGAGTTTTAATAAAATATTCTCAACGTCTTCACCAACGTAGCCTGCTTCGGTTAACGTAGTAGCGTCGGCAACGGCAAAGGGTACGTTTAAGATTTTTGCAAGAGTTCTTGCAAGCAACGTCTTACCAGAACCAGTCGGTCCTAAAAGTAAAATATTGCTCTTTTCAATCTCAGTTTCATCGCCTTTCGTAAGCCCTGCGTTTACGCGTTTATAGTGATTGTAAACTGCAACGGACAACACCTTTTTCGCCCTTTCTTGACCAACGATATAAAGGTCTAATTCTTCCTTTATTTCCTTTGGACTTTTTAGCGGAACTAATTCGCTAGCGGTATCGACGTTTTCTTCGTCTATTATGGAATTGCAAATTTCCAAACATTCGTCGCAAATATATAAGCCGTTAGGCCCTGCAACTAACTTGTTTGCAAGTTCCTTAGGTTTTCCGCAAAAAGCGCAGTATAGGCCGTTATTTAAGTTTTCGTTTGCCATAATTCTCCTTAACGAGTGTAGTAAATTTTATCGATTAAGCCGTAGGATAACGCTTCTTCTGCGGATAAGTAATTATCTCTATCGGTATCCCTTTCAACTTGCTCGATATCTTTACCGGTATTTTCAGCCAAAATCTTGTTGAGTTTTGCCTTAATCTTTAAAATGTGGTCGGCTTGAATTTTAATATCGCTCGCTTGACCTTGTGCACCGCCTAAAGGTTGATGAATCATAATCTCGCTGTTTGGAAGTGCAAAGCGTTTACCCTTTTTACCGCTAGACAATAAGAACGCACCCATTGATGCGGCAAGACCTATACAAATCGTAGATACGTCACACTTAACGTAATTCATAGTATCGTATATTGCAAGCCCTGCGGTAACAGAACCACCGGGGCTATTGATGTAAAGGCAAATGTCTTTATCAGGGTCTTTGCCTTCAAGGTAGATAAGCTGGGCAACTACCGTGTTTGCAGTCGCATCGTCAATCTCTCCGGAAAGCATTATAATTCTATCTTCTAAAAGTCTTGAATAAATGTCGTACGAGCGTTCGCCTTTGTTGGTTTGCTCAACGACCATAGGTATAAGCGCCATTTTTACTCCTTTTTGGTTAAATTTGCGCGTAACTCATTAGTTACGCGCGCATTAGTAAGTTATTAAAATTAGTCAACTTTGTTGTTTGCCATTAAGAACGCGAACATCTTTTCGATTAACGCGTTGTTTTCAAAGTAAGAAATTTGACGTTCGTTCATAGTCTTTTTGTATTCTTCAAATTCCTTACCCATTGCAGTTGCTTGTTCTTTAATCTTAGCGTCGATTTCTTCAGCGGTTACTTCAATCTTTTCATCTTTAATAATCTTATCGACTACGAGTTGAGTTTTAACTTGCTTTTCAGCGTTTGCTTTGAAAGTTTCTCTGTACGCTTCCATAGTTTGATTGCTGTACTTTAAGAAATCTTCAAGTCTTAAACCTTGATACATCATTCTGTATTCCATATCTTGAACGATAGCATCAACTTGGCGTTCAACCATAACGGCGGGGATTTCAACGGTAGAACTTTCAGCAATCTTTTCAATAAGTTTGTCTTCAGTTTCAGCCTTTGCTCTCTTGTCGTTTGCTTCTTTTAATTTTTTCTTAGTTGCTTTCTTGAACGCTTCTAAAGATTCTTCGCCAGTTGCTTCTTTGATAAACTCGTCGTTAACTTCGGGGAACTCTTTAGTTTTGATTTCGTGAAGTTTTACGGTAAAGATAGCGTCTTTACCCTTTAATTCTTCAGCGCCGTAGTTTTCGGGGAACTTAACGGAAATATCCTTTTCTTCACCGATATTCATACCAACTACGCCGTCTTCAAAACCGGGGATAAACGCGCCTGAGCCAAGTTCTAAGGTTTGACCTTCAGCCGTGCCACCGTCAAACTTAACACCGTCAATAGCGCCGGAGTAATCGATAACGGTGATATCGCCTTTTTGTGCAGGGCGACCTTCAACCGCTACTTCTCTAGCGTTTCTCTTAACGAGCCTATCAATCTCACCGTCGATATCCTTTTTAGTTACATTATACTCAACTTTATCAATAGTTATACCTTTGTATTCACCTAAAGTTACTTCGGGTTTAACAGGGATAATTGCTATCATAGTGATACCCTTTTCGTCGAGCTTTTCAATTTCAATTTCAGGTCTATCAATAGGTTCGATAGATTTTTCTTTATCTAAAATATCAAAGTAGTATTCCGAGAAAGAAAGGTTGATTGCTTCTTCGTAGAATACGCCCTTGCCGTACATTTGTTCAATTACGTTCTTGGGAACTTTGCCCTTTCTAAAACCGGGAACGCTAAATTTACCCTTAGTTTTGTCATACGCCTTTTTTTGAGCGTTAGCCCATTCTTCTGCGTTTAACGTGATGCTTACTTTTACCGTGCTCTTTTCAGCAGGTTTAACAGTATATTTCATTACTTTTCTCCTTAAAGTCTTAATAGTCTTTTTATATTTTATCAAAGATAAAGTTTATTGTAAAGTTTTTACGCCGTCAATTTTAAAAAATAATTTACAAAACGGCTATAAATAGTTATAATGTAACTATGCCACAGGATTTAATCACGCTCAAAAAGGTTGCAAGTGAACTAAACTCAACCGTTACCGGCGCAAAAGTTAATAAAGTTTTACAGCCAAGCGCGTTTGAAATAAACTTAGTTTTATATCAAAGAAAAACTTTCCGCTTGGTTATAAACGTAAACGCACAGTTTGCGCGCGTTTCCCTTTCAAATGCGGAAAAGGAAAACCCTTTGACTGCGCCGAATTTTTGCATGCTACTTAGAAAGCATTTGTTAGGCGCGGAAATATCAGGCGTAACGGTGGCAAACGACGATAGAATTATTAAAATATCTTTTTTAAATCTCAACGACTTTAAGGAAAGCGTAACGTTAGACCTTTACGCCGAGATTATGGGCAAGTACTCTAACTTGTTTTTCGTTAAAGACGATAAGATTTTAGGCTCGCTTAGAACTCTACCGCAAGGTCTTGACGGAAAAAGGATAACTCTAGTCGGCGCGCCGTATAAGTTCCCCGAAAAAAGCGATAAGATATCCATTTTCTCTTTACTTGCCAAAGATAAATTTTTATCGGCAACCGCTATAAACTCAAAGTTTTTAACGGCTAATTTTTACGATTTTGCACCCATTACCGCGCAGGAAATCGAGAGTTTAGTATGCGGGCTCGACGGCATCGTTGCCTACCAAAAAACACTTGAATTTTTAAACGAAAAACTCGCGCCAACCGTCAAAACTATAAACGGCAAAAGTGACTTTTTCTTTACCGATTATAAAAGTATTGAGGGCGAAAAAACGAGTTTTAATAATATTCTTTCAGCAATGGAAAGCGTTTATGAAAACTCGGAAAAATCGACTTATAGGCACGTTTTAGCAAGTTCTTTAAGAACGCATCTAACCGCTTACGAAAAGAGGCTTTTAAAGCGCGAACAAATATTAAGTGATAGAATTTCATCTTCGCTTGGCGCGGAAAAATATAAACTTTACGGCGAACTTATAACGCAGTATATCTACTCTCTTAAAAAGGGGCAAACAAACGTTACTTTAACAAATTACACCGAGTTTGGCGAAGAGAAAGTTAACGTTTTATTAGACGAGAATTTGACGCCACAACAAAACGCTCAAAAGTTCTTTAAAACCTATAGAAAGAAAAAAGCGACGCTATCTCAATCTCAAATTCAACTTGAAGAGACAAAAGCGGAACTTAAATATCTTTCTTCTATAAAATTTTCTATCGACAACGCAAAAGAAAAAAGCGATTTCGATGAGATTAAGGAAGAACTTATCCTTTACGGTCTTATAAAAGAACAAGGAGGAAGAAACAAAAATAAAAGGGATAAACCGCTCGGCTTTATCAAGTATAAAATCGACGGTTTTGACGTTTTAGTTGGCAAAAACAACCTTCAAAACGATAGGCTTTTATCACTTGCGGATAAAAACGATTTATGGTTTCACGTTAAGTCTTACCACTCTTCACACGTAATATTAAAAACGGACGGCAAAGCGCCAAGTAACTTCGTTTTAACCGCTTGCGCCGAGATTTGCGCGTTTTACTCTCAGGCGAACGGCTGTAATAAGGTTGAAGTTGACTATACCCAAAGAAAGTTCGTTAAAAAGCAAGGCGGAAAAAACCTTGGCGGTGTTTATTATACCGACCAACAAACCCTGCTCGTAGTTCCAAACGCTAATAATAACTATTTAATATAAGTAAAAGCGCACCGACAAATACGTCGGTGCGCTTTTAAAATTCGGTGTTTTCAACCGTTACTTCCTTTCCATTTATATTATATAGCATACTACTCTTATCAAAGTTAAACCTTAACTTGTATGCGATAAGCCTTTGGCGTTTTGCTTTAAACTTTTTGTTTATATCGTTATCTCCGTACTTTCCGTCGCCTATAATAAAGTTTCCTATATGGGCAAGATGCGCTCTAATTTGGTGAGTTTTGCCAGTTATAAGATTAACCTTAACGAGCGTCGTTTCCGCCCTTTCTTCAACCGTTTCATATTCGGTTATAATTTTAACCGAGCCTTTAACTTCACTATCGTAAACTTTTACCGTTGACGCGCTCTCGTTTTTTACAAGATACGATATAAGAGTGTCTTTCGGCTTTTTCATCTTGCCGTAAACTTCGGCTAAATAGAACTTTTCTATCGTTCTATCTTTAAACGCCTTGATAATTTCAGGGTACGCTTTTTCGTTTGCAAAAACTAAAAGCCCAGCGGTGTTTCTATCTAGGCGGTGGCAAAGTTCCAAGCCAAAATAACTTTTATTTACCTTAAACGCAAAATCTTCGCTAGTTATGGTTGGAGATTTATAAAAAACGAACACTCCGTCGCTTTCAAAAAGGGGCTTTATGTCGCTTTTTTCACCGTCGTAATAAACGGTTATCTCCTGCCCTATAACGAGCGCTACGTCCTTGTTTACTCGCTTTCCGTCCACTTTTATATCTTTGTTTCTAATTAGTTTTTGTAGCGTAGAGTACGATAGTTCCGCACCGTAGCGTTCAAGCAAAAATTTTGAAAGTTTTATAGGTTTTTCCACTTTGAAAATTTTCATATATTCCTTAATAAAAAAGTACGGCGTTATACCGTACTTTTTAAACTTTAATTAGTCGTCGTCTTCTTCGTCAACTTTTTCTTTTTTCTTGAAGATTTTACCAACCTTAGCACCGAGCGCACTGAACGCCGTTGCAGGAACGAAGATAATCACTAAGATTACGATTAAGCAAAACGCCGAAATGCAAAGGAAGATAAACGGAGTTTTGTTAACGCTGAGCCAGTTTTTGAAACTTGTTTCGTATTCTACCTTTTGAAGTTTTTCAGTTACGGTAATAACTGATGTGTATGCGCTTGCATCTTTACCGTCAACGTCAACTGCTTCGATTTTAACTCTGTAATAACCTTGTTTTTCAGGAGTGAACTTGTGGTTTGAAGAATTATATTCTTCAGTTGCTTCCGCCCAGTCACCGCTTGAAGTTGCTCTGTACTCTAAAGTGTAAGTAGTAGTAACGTCGCTACCAGTTACGGTTATCGACTTAACGGTGTATTGAAGACCGATGTAACCTTTTAAATCAACGCTTTCTTTAACGGTAATCTTCGGGCCAGCGTTTAAGATAGTGAATTCAAATACAGGAACGATAAGTTCTGCCTTTTCAGTTTCTGCTTTTTCAACGTAAACTTTTTCATCGTTTGCGTCAAGGTAGTAGAACTTAGCATCGTCACCCGAGCCTTCTACTTTTAAAACCTTTCCGTCGCTAGTTCTCTTAATCGAATAAAAACCGTCTTCATATTCAACGGTATCTTGAGTCGTGATATTGAACGACCTACCGTCAATAGAGTCAAGCGTTAATAAAACGTAGAATCTATAACCGCCGATTTTAGAAATTGAGAAAGTTTCCGAA
This sequence comes from Christensenellaceae bacterium, assembly GCA_045536835.1. Lineage (GTDB taxonomy): Bacteria > Bacillota > Clostridia > Christensenellales > Borkfalkiaceae > HGM11412. The sequence continues at coordinate 37,296 of JAZSOI010000045.1, read as the reverse complement.
CTGGTTGAAGAGTAGGAAGACGAACCGGGTGCTGCGTAGTAAATTGTTCTCTTGTAAAGAGAATATGCAAACGAGCCGTCGTCAATAAGAGTTTCAACCGATGGAACTTTGTAAGTATCGCCGATGAATAAACTTTCCTTAGGTGCAGTCGCGTCTTCGTTTTCAACGAAAGTAGCGTCGTCAACTAACTTTTGATATTCAGTACGCTTAGCGTCGTCAATACTGTACTTTGGTGCAACGAAGGAAGAATTATCAATGTCGCTTGAAATCTTCACGTCAAACGTTTGAGTTTGGTTGGGGTCTAATTCTAAAGTGGTAACGGTAACCGTGTAATCGCCAACTTTTGCAAATCTCATTTTCATAACGCCTTTATCAGCGGTGTACGAAACGAAGATTATGCCTGCGTCGTTAGCGCCTTGCTTGTAATCGGACGTGTTGCCGTTTTTATAAAGCGTTAACGCTTCACTACCTGCAACGTCTTCCACTACTTTAATTTCAACCTTAGAGCCTGCACTCTTAACGTCCCCACTAGTTTCAAGGGTGAAATCTACACCTTGATATGCAACTATAGACGGCGTTTCAGCCTTTGCTCCAAATAAATTTAAAGTGAGTGGCAAGATAAACAATGCACACACGATAATTACCATTAAATTTGTAATGCGTTTTTTAGTCATTTTCGCTCCTAAATCTATAAATCACCACGTAATTTTGGCGATTATATACTTAATACTAATATATTTTAACCTTAATAGTCTATTTTGTCAATAAATATAAGGAAATTTTTTACAACGTTGGGATTAAAGCAACGGAAGTGTCAAAAAACTTCCAAGGAGACAGGTCTTTCGGTGGTTCTGCCTTAAAGCACATTCTCTCTTTCGTTACTGGATGCGTGAACGAAAGCGACGTTGCCCATAAAGATAAATTACCCTTAACGGCATTCTCTCCACCGTAACGCATATCGCCGTAAACGGGATAGCCAAGGTTTGCCATTTGAACGCGGATTTGATGGCTTCTTCCCGTGTAGAGTTTAACCTTTACGAGTGAAAGTCCGTTTTGCTCTTCAACTACGGAATAGTGAAGTTCCGCTCTCTTTGCTCCTTCTACCGTTTGACCACAAACGTAAACCATATTGTTTATGGGGTTTTTCTTGAGATAGTTGAGAAGCCTTTGGTCTTTCTTTTCTAAAACGCCAACGAGCACGGCGTAGTATGTCTTTTCAAAATCGCCAGACTTCATTTGCTCAGAAAGTCTTCCAGCAGCCTTTGAAGTCTTTGCAAAAACCATAACGCCACCAGTCGGCCTATCAAGGCGGTGAACTAAGCCAAGATAAACGTTGCCGGGCTTATTGTCACGCTCTTTAATCATATCTTTTAGTGCGGTGAGTAAAGATAAATCTTTACTTTCATCTTCGCACGAAGGCATGTTTTGCGGTTTTAACGCAACGATTATGTGATTGTCTTCATATAAAATTACAGGATTTTCCATATTACTTACGTTCACTCCATAAACCCGAGCAACCACAAGGAAGAACTATTCCCTCACTCGTTGGAAGCCCAACTTCGTACGCCTCGGTCTCGTAATTACCTTTTGGCATAAGCAAAGTCAAAATGTTTTTTAATACTTGCGGTTGAAAACCAGTCGTGTAACTGTTGATAAGGAAAAATAACGGATTGTCGCTTAACACTTGCGAACAAATCTTTACTAGATTGTAAAGTTCGTTCTCTATCTTCCAAGTTTCCCCACCAGGACCTCTACCGAAACTAGGCGGGTCCATAATGATAGCGTCGTACTTTCTTCCACGGCGAATTTCACGCTGAACGAACTTTAAGCAGTCGTCTATAATAAACCTAACTTTTCCTTCGCCAACGCCCGACAATCTACAGTTCTCGCCAGCGCGCTCAACCATACCCTTAGCCGCGTCAACGTGGCATACCGAAGCCCCTGCCTTTAAGCAAGCAACGGTCGCTCCGCCGGTGTACGCAAATAGGTTAAGTACGCTTATAGGGCGGTTAGCACCCTTTATAAGCGCCGTCATCTTTTCCCAGTTAGCCGCTTGTTCGGGGAATAAACCCGTGTGCTTAAAACCCATAGGTTTAATCTTGAATTTGAGTTCACCGTAAGAAACCGTCCACTCGTCCGGCATGGGTTTTAAGTGTTCCCAACGCCCGCCACCCGTTTCGCTACGGATATATTTTGCGTTTAACCCTTTATAGTTAAACATATCGACGTCGGTCTTCCAAATTACTTGCGGATCGGGGCGAAGAAGGGTTACGCCCTTCCAACGTTCGAGTTTATACCCGTCCCCCGTCGCAATAATTTCGTAATCCGACCATTTGTCAGCAACTACCATTTTACGCTTTTTCAACTCCGATAACTACTTTTGCACCTGCAATGTCCCAGTCCTTAACGAAACCTTTAACTTCGCTTTCGTTTACAACTTTAACTGCAAGTACCGCGTCGCCTATATCGCTACCCTTTTCGGTAAATACCGTAAGTGCGTCGCCTTCCGCTTGGTAATAAACGTTAATTCTATCGGTAACTTCAAAGCCCGCTTCCTTTCTCATAGTTTGAATTTTGGAAACGATTTCACGCTCGATACCTTCAAATAAAAGTTCTTTAGTGATAGTCGTATCTAAAACTACGGTAACGCCGTTTTCACTAGCGGAAACGTAGCCTTCCTTACTTTCGGACGAAATAAGTAAATCGTCGATAGTAAACTCAACCGCACCGCCACCGAGTTCAGTAACGAACGGAACGCCAGACTTAACCGTTTCAACCACCTTGTTTGCATCGCAAGTCTCTAAGAACTGGCGGATAAGACCGAGTTTAGCACCGTATTTAGGTCCTAAGGTTTTAAGTTGCGGTTTAAGTTTATAGGAAATAAAGCCTTTTGCGTCGGTTAAGATTTCAAGTTCTTTAACGTTGAGTTCTTCTTTTGCAATAGTTATAAGGTCTTCACTTAACGCGCTTGCCCTTTCGGTTGCAACGAAGAGTTTTTGAAGTGGTTGACGGTTTTTGATGTTGGACGTGTTTCTGGTTGCTCTACCAAGCATAACCACGTCAAGAACTACCGACATACCGTCTTCAAGTTTTTTGTCAATCATCTTTTCGTTCATTTCGGGGAACGAGCAAAGGTGAACTGAAATGGGCGCGTCTTTATAGAAAGACGGAACTAAGTTTTGATAAATGCTTTCCGCCATAAACGGAACGTAAGGCGCGGAGAGTTTTGCTAAGGTTACGAGCACGGTGTAAAGCGTGGTGTAAGCCGCAATCTTATCTTCCGTCATATCCTTGCCCCAGTATCTTTCTCTACCGCGACGGATATACCAGTTGGAAAGTTCGTCAGCGTAGTCTTGAAGCATTCTTGAAGTTTCAAAGATTTGATACTTGTCAAGCCCCTTGTCAACCGCGCCGATGAGCGTGTTGAGTTTGGAAAGTATCCACTTGTCCATTACGGAAAGTTTAATGCTGTTTATATCGTACTTGGACGGATCGTAACCGTCGATATCCGCGTACAATACGAAGAACGCATAAGCGTTCCATAAAGTTCCCATAAACTTTCTCTGCGCTTCGGAAACGGCTTCGGGATAAAATCTAGACGGAAGCCACGGAGCAGAACCGGTATAGAAATACCATCTAACCGCATCCGCACCCTGTTTATTAAGCACCGTCCACGGATCAACTACGTTACCTATATGCTTACTCATCTTCAAGCCGTTTTTGTCGTTAACGTGGCCGAGAACGATGCAGTTTTTGAACGGCGCTTTGTCAAAGAGTAAAGTCGAAATAACGAGCAAGGTGTAGAACCAACCACGAGTTTGGTCAACCGCTTCACTTATAAAGTCAGCGGGGAATTGCTTTTCAAAGAGTTCCTTGTTTTCAAACGGATAGTGAAGTTGAGCAAAAGGCATTGAGCCAGAGTCAAACCAACAGTCGATAACGTCTTTTACCCTACTCATCGTACCACCGCACGAACACTTAAACGTAGGCTCGTCGATGTACGGACGGTGAAGTTCGATATCTCCGTCAATTCCGCAAAGGTCTTTAAGTTCTTGCTTAGAACCGATAACGTGAACTTTACCGCATTCAGCACAAGTCCAAACGGGAAGCGGTGTTCCCCAGTATCTTTCACGAGATAAGCCCCAGTCGATAATGTTTTCAAGGAAGTTACCCATTCTACCAGTCTTGATAGTTTCGGGCATCCAGTTAACCGAGTTATTCGATGCGATAATCTTATCTTTAACCGCAGTCGTCTTTATAAACCAACTTGATCTAGCGTAATAAATAAGCGGTGTGTTACAACGCCAACAGAACGGATAACTGTGAGTAAAGTCCATAGCCTTGAACAAAAGCCCACGCTTGTCAAGGTCTTCTATGATAAGTTTGTCCGCATCCTTTACGAACACGCCTGCGATAAAGCCACAGTCTTCAGTCATTTTACCGCGAGTGTCAACTAAATTGATAAAGGAAATATCGTATTTTTGGCAAACGCGCGAGTCGTCTTCACCAAACGCAGGAGCGTTGTGAACGATACCCGTACCGTCTTCCATAGTAACGTAATCGTCGGTTACGCAAACGTAAGCCTTTTTATTCTTTTCAAGTTCGCCGAACGTGTATAACGGCTCGTATTCGGCAAATTGATAAAAACTACCCTTTTCGATAGACAATACTTCGTAATTTTCAAATAACTTGCTTGTAAGTTTTTTAGCAAGAATATAAACCGCACCGTCTTGGTCTTTTATCTTAACGTAATCTTCGTTAGCGTTAAAGCAAAGGGCTACGTTAGAAGGAAGTGTCCAAGGCGTGGTCGTCCAAGCAAGGAAATATTCGTTTTCTTTTCCTTTAACTTTAAACTTAACAAATACAGATTTTTCAGTAACGTCTTTATAACCTTGCGCCACTTCGTGCGAAGAAAGAGCCGTTCCGCAACGGGGACAATATGGAACTATTTTATAGCCCTTATATAAAAGACCCTTTTCCCAAATCTTTTTTATCGCCCACCACTCAGACTCAATATAATCGTCGTGATAAGTAACGTAAGGGTTATCCATATCGCACCAATAACCCAAACGGTCGCTCATTTCTTTCCACTCGTTAGTGTACTTGAACACCGAGTTTTTGCACTCTTTGATAAAAGGCTCAATACCGTACTTTTCAATGTCCTGCTTTCCGTCTAAGTTAAGTTTCTTTTCAACCTCAAGTTCAACGGGAAGCCCATGAGTATCCCAACCAGCCTTTCTTAAAACGTGCTTTCCCTTCATCGTTTGATATCTAGGAATAATATCTTTCATAACACGAGTTAAAACATGGCCGATGTGCGGTTTGCCGTTAGCCGTCGGCGGACCGTCGTAAAAACAAAATTCTTCTTTACCTTCGTTTACATCAACGCTCTTTTTGAATACGTCGTTCTCTTCCCAAAACTTGATAATTTCTTTTTCTCTTTCTAAAAAGTTGAGGGTTGTTTCTACCTTTTTGTACATAATCGCTCCTTATAAAAAGAAAATAAAGGCTAAAATACGCCTTAATGTGATAATATTTTAGTATATAATAACAAATTTATAAAATTAAGTAAAGCAAAAAGGGGTAAAAATATGTTCAAATTGCTTGATTATTTGAAAGTTTTATTATAAAATAATACTACTGCGATAGACGGGGAGTTAGCGGTGCCCTGTAACTTGCAATCCGCTATAGCAAGGTTGAACGTCTTCCGAGGCTAAGGTTATGGAAGGCTGGCTTTAAAGGCGAGCGTTGACGTTAAGGTCTTATGCAACGGCAACCCGCGAACCGTGTCAGGATAGGAATATAGCAGCACTAAACGGTATAGTCGTGTGCCATAAGGTAGCTTTGACCGAGCTTTAATTTATCGTTTCGCTTCGGTTTCATTAGTCAGAGTTGATTCGCAGTATTTTTGAAGGAGTGGAGTTTTAGTTTTCTAAAACTCCTTTAAAATATCTATGGTAGAAAAAAATTTAGAAGTCATTTTTAAGGAAATTGAAAACGGCAACCCCTTTGGCGAAAAGGTAACGCTCGTTGGAGCGACAAAGTTCGTTCCTGTTGAAATTATCAACCAAGCAATCGCTTGCGGTCTTCGTGATATTAGTGAAAACCGTGCGCAAGAGTTCAAGGATAAGTACCCCTTAGTAACTCAGCCTGTTAATTATCACTTTATCGGCTCGCTTCAAAAAAACAAGGTGAAGTACTTAATCGGCAAGTGCTGTTTAATTCAAAGTGTCGACACTATTTCTCTTCTTGACGAAATTGACCGCCAAAGCGTTAATAAGGGCGTTACAACTAACGTGTTGCTTGAAGTAAACGTAGGCGTTGAAGAACAAAAACACGGCTTTGATTACGCTGAACTTGAAAGCGCGCTCTCTTACGCTCAGTCGCTAAGTGGCGTTAAGGTTAAAGGTCTTATGGCAATGCTACCCGAATCAAGCGATGAAGAAATGCTTTACGGTTTAGCCGTTGAACTTAGAAAAGTTTACGATAGTTTTAAAGATAAATACTCGTTCGAGCACTTATCTCTCGGCATGAGTAACGACTATAAGATTGCGATAAAGGCGGGCTCGAATATGATAAGAGTCGGCTCGAAAATCTTTGGCAGAAGGTACTAATTTGGAAGACGTTAAAGAGTTTTCTCCAAGCGGTACTGAAGATTGTTTATCCATTATAAATTACGTTCGTAATTCCCCAGCGATAATCTCACTAAACAAAACCGATAAGGCGGTTAAACAGCGAATTATAGACGTTTTGTGTGGTGCTTGCACCGCCCTTGACTTAGGCATGTGCCTAATTGATAAAAACAATATTTTGATAATAAAAAAACATTAAAAAAGAACTTGCGAAACCGCAAGTTCTTTTATTTTATTCATCATAACCTTGTGGGTTATTTATTTGCCAACGAAGAGCATCACCACACATATCGTCTAAGGTCTTTTGCGCTTTAAAACCTAAAAGTTCGTAAGCGTAAGACGGATCAGCGTAACACTTAGCAATATCGCCGGGGCGACGGTCTACGATTTTATAGGGAATTTCTCTTCCAAGTGCTTTCGAGAAAGATTTAACCATATCTAAAACGCTGTAACCAACGCCAGTTCCAAGGTTAACTACGAATAAACCACTACCCGACGTTATCTTGTTTACGGCAAGAACGTGTCCAACTGCTAAGTCTACTACGTGGATATAATCTCTAACGCCCGTACCGTCGTGCGTGTCGTAATCCCCACCGAAAACGTTAAGGTGTGGGAGTTTGCCAACGGCAACTTTGGTAATATAGGGGCAAAGGTTGTTGGGGATACCGTTCGGGTCTTCACCTATCGTTCCAGACTCGTGCGCACCTACCGGGTTAAAGTATCTAAGAATTGCAATATTCCAAGAGTTATCCGATTTATAAAGGTCTTTTAAAATGTATTCAATAAAGAGTTTGGTGCTACCGTAGGGGTTAGTAGTTGACAAGGGGAAATCTTCCTTGATGGGAACGCTTGCAGGGTCGCCGTAAACGGTTGCGGAAGAAGAAAATACTAAGTTTTTGCAGTTAAATTCCTTCATAACTTCAACGAGAGCGATTAAACCGCCGATGTTGTTGTGATAGTATTCAATGGGTTTTTGAACGGATTCGCCAACCGCTTTGTAGCCTGCAAAGTTTATAACCGCGTCGATTTTATAATCGCTAAAAATCTTTCTAAGCGCGCCTTTATCTAAAATATCCGCTTGGATAAACGGAATTTCTTCGCCTACGATTTTTTCAACTCTCTTAACCGCTTCGCGCTTGCTGTTTGACAAGTTATCCACGATAACCGCTTTATTACCCGATTTTAAAAGTTCTACTACGGTGTGGCTTCCTATATAACCTGCGCCACCGGTTACTAAAATAGTACTCATAATAACTCCTCAACTCTTTTTTTATATTATATATAATTTAAAAAAATATTACAACACATTTTTCACGCCTTTTAAAAATTTTTATAATTTTTGCATACTATATTATTATGAAAACTATAGTACTCACGGGCGGTGGCTCAGCGGGGCACGTTACCCCACATTTTGCCTTGCTTGATAACCTTAAAAACCATTTTGACAATATCTATTATATAGGCTCTAAAAACGGAATTGAAAAAACGCTGGTAAAGGAAAAAGGCATACCCTACTTCTCTATTGAAACTACCAAACTTAAACGAAAACTAACGCTTGAAAACTTGAAAATTCCGTTTGTGTTTATAAAGAGCGTTAGCGATGCGAAAGAACTTCTTTTAAAATTAAAGCCCGACGTGGTGTTTTCAAAGGGCGGTTTCGTTGGGCTTCCAGTAACCGTTGCTTGCAAAAAACTCAGCATCCCAGTTATTATTCACGAATCGGATAAGACTTTGGGGCTTGCAAACAAAATAGCATCTCGCTTTGCAAAGCACACTCTAACGACCTTTAACGACACCGCAAATACCGTTGATAACGGCGTGTTCGTTGGCGCAATCGTGAGAGACGAACTGTTTTTTTGCGATAAGGAAACCGCGAAAAAAAGTTACGGAATAAAAAGTGATAAACCAGTTTTGCTAATAACCGGCGGTTCGCTAGGCGCGAAAAGGATAAACCAAGCAGTAATTAGTAACCTTGATAAACTTTTAAAAAAGTTTAATATCCTTCACGTAGTTGGAAAGGGAAACCTTTCAAACGTTAAAAAAGACGGCTACTATCAAGTTGAGTTTACCGATATGAAAAACGCTTACAACGCTTGCGATATCTGCGTTTCGCGTGCGGGGTCTAACACCTTGTTTGAACTTTTAGCGCTGAAAATTCCAACGCTAGTTATTCCGCTACCAAAGAGCGAATCGCGTGGCGACCAACTTGATAACGCCGAGTATTTTTATAAAAAAGGCTTGTGTATGCGCCTTTTCCAAGAAGATATCGAAAATTTTTACGAAAAGGTTTTAACCCTTTATCTTAAACGAAACGAGTTAAAGAGAAAATTAAGAGCGGAAAAAAACGTTATTGCAAATGAAAAAATTATTGAAATCTTGACACGCGTGTGACACTATTATATAATACACTTAAATAAAAAAATAGTGGGGATACGATATGAAATACACCATGCTTTTAAGAATTTTATTTTTACTTCTCGCGAGAAAAAAGATTTCTGCAAAGTATATTGCCGACCGCTACGAGATTTCAGTTAGAACGGTTTATCGATATATTGACGAATTGTCGCTAGCGGGCGTTCCTATATACAACGAGCGCGGAAGAAACGGCGGTTACGCTATATCCGATACTTATAAACTTCCCGCTAACTTTTTAACCGAAGAAGAGAGCGAAAGGGTAATTTCCGCCCTATCGGGTCTTAATAGCGAACTTAACTCGGATGTTTTAGAGAGTGCAATCTTAAAAATTTCTTCCATTTCAAAGGTCTACGAAAACACGACTTCTATTAACTTTGGCAACTTAATTATCGACGGAACTGCCTGGGGTTCAAGCGACGGTTACGGTCAAACTTTAAAAATTTTGCAAAAGGCGATAGAAGAAAATTTAGCGTTATCAGTAACTTACTTAGACCGCGACGGCGATACTACCGAAAGAGTTATCGAACCGCACGTTCTCGCACTTAAACAAGGGCTTTGGTATACTTATTCTTACTGCCGACTTAGAAATACTTTCCGCCTATTCAAAGTTGGACGAATGCAAAAGATTAAGGTGCTTGACGAAAAGTTTTCTAGGCGCGAAACTACCGATATAAAAGACGTTTTTTCTAAGTGGTACGACGAAAAGGACGAAGATATCGACCTTCTTATAAGCGAATCCGTAAAAGCGGACGTTGAAGAGTGGCTCGGGGTTGACAAGATTTCCGTTTCTCCTAGCGGAAAGATAACCGCGACTGCAAAACTTCCTATCAACGACTACTTAACCGCAAAGATTTTATCGTTTGGCGATAAAGTAAAAGTACTCTCTCCTAAAAAGTTAAAAGAAGAGATTATCAAAACCGCTAAATGCATTGAAAACTTATATAATTAGCAAACAAAAAAGCACTCGAACGAGTGCTTTTTTATTAATAAAGTAAATAATAATCCGAACCTTGATTTTGGCTTGCCTAGTCTTTTTTAGATTTAATCTCTTCAAGAATTTGCGCTAAGAGTTGCTCGGTAGTAGGCGGAGCATTCTTCTTTGCTTCCTCTTCTTCAAGTTTCTTCTTGTCGATAAGTTCTTGCTTTTTCTCAGCAAAAATCTTCTTGATTTCCTTTTTAGACTTGCCTTGTTTTCTAAGTTCAAAAAACTCTTTGTTGTAAAGTTCTTTGCTTTCTTTCTTGATGTCTTTCCAACCTTCGTTAATGCGGTTGATAACTCTAACGATGATAAACAACACGAAAGCAATAAGCAAGAAATTGATGATTGCGCTTATGAACGCGCCCCAGTCTATATAGATAGAGTTTGCAAGGTCGAGCGCACCGTCAGTATATGCAGGTGAAAGCATGGTTATTGCACTGCTTAAACCTTCGTCGCCAAGCATCAACGCTAAGAGCCAGTTGATAATAGGTCTTAAAATGTTGTTGCTAAGTCCGTTTACGATACCCGTGAACGCACCGCCGACGATAACGCCGACAGCCATGTCAAGCACGTTACCGCGAGTTATGAACTTTTTAAATTCGCCAAAAAATTTTTTCATAAGTTTCTCCTTTTAAAAACTTAAAATTTTATCAAGTAATTCGCTTGCAGTCGACGCAAAGTGAACGCAACCAGCGTCAACTAAAAGTTGCTTAGGTCTAAATCCCCATAAAACTCCAACGCCGTCAAGCCCAGCGGAAACGAAAGTTTTAACGTCAACTTCGCTATCTCCTATATAGAGCGCGTCTTCTTTATCTATCCCCATAGCGTTTAAGCAATACTCAACGCACGATTTGTCGGGCTTTGGGTTGAAAAGTTCGGGGCGATTGCCAGTTATAAAATCAAAAGCGTATTTTTTAAGTTTTTGCTCGCATACGATTTGAGTAACGCTGTCGGGCTTGTTTGAAACGATTGCGAGTTTGTATCCCCTATTTTTAAGTTCAGTAAGAACGCCGTCAAGCCCGTCGTATAAAACGGTTTTAGAATTGTCGCTCTCCGCTTGCAAGGGAACGTATACGTTAAACACCTTTTCAAGTTCTTCTGGCGTTGGGTTACCGAGCGCAAGTTCAACGAGTTTCTTTGCACCGTATCCTACCCTTTTTAAAACTTCGGGTTGAGATAAAGTTTTATAGCCAAACTTTTCAAGCGTAACGTTTAAACACTCTCTAATGTCTTCTAGCGTATTAAGCAGCGTTCCGTCAAGGTCGAAAATTATAAGTTTTTTCATATTACATCTTCTCCGGAGTTTTAATTCCAAGTAAAGAAAGCGCGTTATTTATTACCGTTTTAGTTGCGAACGTGAGCGCCAAACGGAAATTTTTAACGCTGTCTTCTTCGCCTAAAATCTTGCAGTCGAAATAGAACTTGTTAAACGCTTCTGAAACGTCAACCGCGTAACGCGTAATCATACTCGGCTCGTACTTTTCCGCAGATTGCTTGATAATTTCAGGGTACTCGGCAAGAAGTGATAAAAGGGTGTACTCATCGTCGTTAAGATTATAATTATCGTCGTATAGGCCGATTTCTCCACCTTTTTTGAGTACGCTAACCGCTCTTGCATAAGTGTATTGACAATATGGCCCAGTCTCTCCGTCAAAGTTTAACACCTTGTCGTACGAAAAGACTATATCTTTAATTCTGCTACTGGATAACGCGCCGAAAATTACCGCGCCAACGCCAACAGCGTTTGCCGTTTCTTCCTTGTTTTCAAGGTCGGGATTTTTCTCGTTGATTACCGATAAAGCCTTTTCACAGCACTTAGAAATAACGTCTTCTAAAAATACGACTTTGCCCTTTCTCGTTGACATCGTGCCCTCTTCAAGCGATACCATGCCGAACGCAACGTGAACCATATTCTTTGCCCAAGGCTTGCCTAAAAGTTCTAATACTTTAAAGAACTGTTTAAAGTGAAGGTTTTGTTGGTATGCTACTACGTATAAGCACTTGTCGAAATCGTATTCTTTCTTTCTATAATAAGCAGCGGCTAAATCTCTAGTCGCGTAAAGCGAAGCCCCGTCCGAACGAAGTATCAAACACGGTGGCATACCGTACTCTTCAAGGTTTACTATCTTTGCCCCGTCGCTTTCAACGAGCAAGCCTTTTTCTTGAAGTTCGTCGATAACGACGCCCATTTTATCGTTGAAGAAACTTTCGCCGTTGTAACTATCGAACTCAATGCCGAGTTGTTTATACACCTTGTCAACGTCTAAAAGGGTAAGTTCTTTAAACCACTTGAACAGTTCGTTGCACTCTTTGTCGCCCTGCTCGATAAGTTTGAAATACTCTCTCGCCTTATCGTCTAAGGAAGGGTTCTTCTCCGCTTCGTCGTGATACTTAACGTATAAGCGCATGAGTTCTTTAACTCTGCCCTTTTCAACCGCTTCTTTATCACCCCACTCTTTGTATGCGTAGATAAGTTTACCAAACTGCGTACCGTAATCGCCAAGGTGGTTGATACCTATAACGTTATAGCCGAGTTTTTTGTAAATCTTATAGAGTGCACCGCCGATAACGGTGGTTGATAAGTGACCGATGTGGAAGGGCTTTGCAACGTTTATAGACGAGTAGTCTATACAAACGGTTTTTCCGTTGCCTAAGTTTGACGAGCCGTAACTATCACCCAAAGTTAAAATCTCTTTTAAAACGGCGCTCGCTTTTCCTTGACGGTTGACGGTAAAGTTTAAGTAACCGTTAACTGCCACTACTTTAACGATAACGTCGTCCGTTACGAAGGCGTTTTGAAGGTCTTCCGCTATCATCACGGGGGACTTTCTTAAAAGTTTGGCAAACTTAAAGCATGGGAGAGCGAAATCACCCATAGAGTTGTCAGGCGGAGTTACTATTAAGGAAGATATCTCTTCCTTTGTTATTCCGTCGATATTTAATTTTTCAGCAATATAACTTTTGTAATTCATAGGCTAATTTTAACATACTTTTATTTTTACTGCAATTATTTTTAAACTTTAACCTTAAAAAGTTTGAATATAATTAAAGTTTTTGTTATAATAAGGTAGAAATAAGGAGTTAATACTATGAAACTTGGTGTCGTTGGACTTCCAAACGTTGGAAAATCAACTTTATTTAACGCAATAACTCACGCAGGTGCGCAAGCGGCGAACTTTCCGTTTTGCACGATTGAACCTAACGTAGGCGTGGTTGCAGTGCCTGACGAAAGGCTTGATAAACTCGCTAGTTTATATCAAAGCAAAAAAGTAACCCCTGCAACGATAGAGTTCGTGGATATCGCGGGGCTTGTTAAAGGTGCGTCGAAAGGCGAAGGGCTTGGCAATAAGTTCTTATCGCACATTAGAGAAGTTGACGCTATCGTTCACGTGGTTAGGTGTTTTGAAGATGAAAACGTAGTTCACGTGGAAGCGGACGTAGACCCTATTAGAGATATTGAAACCATCAACCTTGAACTTATCTTATCGGATATGGAAAGCGTTCAAAAACGCTACGATAAGGCGGTTTCGATGATTAAAACAGGGGATAAAAAGTACAAGGAAGAAGCGGATTTACTCGGCAAGATTTTAGCCCAACTTGAAAGCGAAAAGCCAGTTAGAACGTTAGAGTTTACAGAAGAAGAACAAAAGTACGTAAACGGTTTATTCCTAATAACTTCAAAGCCGGTTATCTACGCAGCAAACATATCGGAAGACGACATTGCTAGCGATATAAACGATATCCCCTTAGCGAAAAAAGTTCAAGACTACGCAATAAAAGAAGGTAGCGAAACACTTATAATTTCGGCAAAGACGGAAGAGGAAATTTCCGAACTTGACCCAGACGAACAACAGATGTTCCTTGATGATTTAGGGCTTAGCGAAAGCGGTCTTAATAGGCTCGTTAAAGCAAGTTATCGCCTACTTGGGCTTATCAGTTACTTAACTAGTGGCGAGCCTGAAACTAGAGCGTGGACTATTAAGAACGGAACTAAAGCGCCCCAAGCGGCAGGCAAAATTCACACCGACTTTGAAAAGGGCTTTATCCGTGCGGAAGTAGTTGATTACGAAGTTTTATTAGAGTGCGGTAGTTACACTAAGGCAAAGGAACTTGGAAAAGTTCGCTCGGAAGGAAAAGATTACGTTATGAAAGACGGTGACGTAGTTTTATTTAGATTTAACGTATAAAATTAAAACACGCTGAGTTACTCAGCGTGTTTTTTTAATACTTCGTTATAAAGTTTTAAAAGGTTTTTGCCAAACTCGATTTTGTCGTAGGACTTAGATAGTTCTTTACTCTTTTTGCTAAAACTCTCTCTAACTTGTCCACTTGAAAGTTTTTCAAGTGAAGATACAAAAGTTTCTTCGCCGTCGAAGAAATAACCGTTCTCACCGTCCAACAAAACGCCGTCTAAACACTCGTCACGCTTGCACAGAAGTGGCAAGCCGTTTGCCATTGCTTCGATATAGGTAAGACCTTGAGTTTCACTAGTTGACGCGCTTACGAAAATATCGCCCAGTTGATAGTACCTATAAACGTGGCTAGGCTCTATCATACCCGTAAACACCACTTCGTTGTTTAAACCGAGTTCGCTTACAAGTTTTTCAAGCCCTTCTCTTGCTGGCCCGTCCCCCGCTATCATTAAGCGAAGTTTATTGTTTTTTGCGTGCGCGGTCTTAAAATGCTTAATAACTTCGTCGATATTTTTCTCGTTTGCAACTCTACCAAGACTTATTAAGAGTAACTCATCGTCGTCAATTTTGTAAAAACGCCTACTTTCAAGCCTTTCTTCTTTTGACAGAGTATTTATATGCTCGCTAAGGTTTATTCCGCTTGGGATAACGGCTATTTCATTTTTTAAACCGTATTTTCTAATGGTGTTTTCAACTTTTTTGGTGGGCGTTACGATAACTTTAACTTTTTTAAGGCGAAGTTTAGTAAGTTTTCTCACGAACCACCTACCAAAACGTTTAAATGGGAAGATATAACCGACGTAATCGTCGTACATCGTATGGTACGTATGAACGATTGGCGCACCCGTTTTTTTAGAAATTTTCTTAGCGTAACCGTATGAAAAAACTTCGCATTGACTGTGTATTATATCAGGTTTCCATTTGATAAGTTCTTTTAAAAAAGGATTTTTAAAAGACCGTGGCATACGGATACCTTTATACACGCGTTCAAGCGAAGCGGACTTTACGTAATATATATTGCCGTCAACGTGACTTTCTCTATCGTTTGATAAGGTTAAAATTTTAACGTCGTGCCCGAGTGAAACTAAGGCTTCATATAAATTTCTAACGGAAGTGGCAACGCCGTTAGTTTTGACGTTATAAACATCGGAAGTGAGCAAAATTTTCATAGTAAAACCTAAGTCGAAATCAAAGTATAGTCATCATTAGTGGGTTGGTTTTAAGATTGTTTGCTATTGCAAAGTTATATGCAAAGCGTTGCTTTGCGTTATATGGCTTGCGCCGTTATATGCTCACAAGCGAGCGTTGGGGTTGTTTTCTATATAAAATTATCCTGAACGCAAAACGGAGTTTTGCATACAACTCACGACGTGAATATAACGTTGCGTTAGCAACATATAACACATTACAAATTAATGCATCTAACTATAAACAAGCAAGGCGGTTATTATAGCCAAGGTACGCGTACTCCTTGTACGGAATCCTTGGCTAAATATCCGATTTGCGAAGTAAATAACGACTTAAAAGAGATGGCCTGTAAGCCGAGTTCTGTCATTTAATACGGCTATCTATCTAGGCCTACCGTCACCGATAGGCTCGAGCGAATAAAGCGAACGTACACGGTGTAGCACCTTTGTGTGCACGTTCCTATCTTGCTTCGGGTGGGGTTTACACTGCTCCCTGCGTTACCGTAGGGACGGTGAGCTCTTACCTCGCCTTTTCATCCTTACAACTTGCGTTGCGGTTGTTTTCTGTTGCACTTTCCTTAAAGTCACCTTCACCGGCCGTTAGCGCGGCACCCTGCTACGTGAAGCTCGGACTTTCCTCGTGAATATAAATTCCCGCAGCCGTACAGCCATCTCCTATGGTAGTATAACACCTTAATTTTTTCTTGTCAAACGCTTAGTTCCACTTGTTCCGTCGATACTTAACACTCCGGAAGAATAGGTGTATAACCGAGAACGATCTCTATTTGCGTCTTGCACACTCTTTTCAATAAGCGACGTTAAAAGCGAAGTAAATTCTTTTAAACCGCTAGTCAATAAATAATATGATAGCGAGCCTGGAACGGAATTTATTTCGTTAAGGTAAACTTTGTCGTTATAAAAAATATAATCTATCCTTATTATTCCACTAAACCCACCTTTTACATACACTTTTTCACTAATTGACTGCAATTTTTTCTTAAGCGGAAGTGGAATTTTTGCAGGAAATTCCCTATCTAAAAGGTCGGCTGGGCTTTCGTACTTATCTTTAAAGGACAAAATTTTATCCGTTTTGAAAGGTTTTTCAACGTCTGATACCGTCAAGCCGTCAAGCGTTTCGCAAACGGCAACGTTGTACTCAACGAAGTTTTCAAGATAGTTTTCAATAATAACTTTTCCGTCGTATAAAAAGGCTTTTTTAAGCCCTTTTATAAGTTCTTCGCGGGACGTTGCCGTTGAAATGCCTATGCTACTTCCAAGGCAACAAGGCTTAATAATTAGCGGATAGAAAAGTTCTTTTTCAACTATTTCGCAAGCCTTGTTAAAATCATCAAAAAACTCTTTCTTTTTAACCGTGGCAAAGGGAAGAACTGGTACTTTTAAACCCTTTAAAACGTACTTTTGATACTCTTTATCCATAGAAAAAGAACTTGCAAAAACGGGCGAGCCAACGAGCGCCGTTGACGAAGACTGACAAACGCCAGCCAAAGTTCCGTCTTCTCCGTTAAGACCGTGCAAACAGTTTATCACCGAATACACGTCATATAGTTTTTTAAGGCGCTTGCTCTTTATGTATAAGCGGTTTTCCCCGCTTATAAATGTTACCTTTTTAAGTTTTTCAAAGTTGCCGATTTTGTAAAAGGATATATCGCAAAGCTCTTCGCCAGTATACCACTCGCCATTGCTACCTATATAAACTGGAACTGGATTATATTTTTCTTTATCGATACTGTTTAAAGTTAGAACACCAGTTATAACGGAAACTTCGTGTTCGCAAGATTTTCCGCCGAATACAACTAATACATTTTTCATAAAACTCCATTAAAAAAACACCATCGCATACGTTTTTGCTTTGGTGTTTTTAAGTTTTATCTAACAGTGAATATCGGGCAAGTCGTTAGCAAAAAGCACGCAGTCGCCTTCAACGAGTAACTCGCTAATTTTAACTTTCGCTTCTTCTAAATCTTTCGCCATAAAAATTTTATCCGTTTTATAACCTTTACTTAGCAAGCCTTCTCTAATTTGCAAACTGCCGTCTCTACCGACTAGGATAACTCCGTCACAAACGTCGGCAATAAGCCTTCCCGCCTCGAAATTAAACTTATAGCCTAATATTCCAAGTTCAATAATACCCGGGGTTACGATATACTTTTTGCCACCAAACACGCTTAAAACCTTTAAAGCGCACTTGATACCGTCAACGTTTGCATTGTAGCCGTCGTCTAAAATATAAACTCCGTTTTGGCTCTTTATAAGTTGAAGTCTATGCGGAACTTGCTCTAACTTTTCAATAGCTGAAATCACTTCACCAAACGTTAAGCCAAGGCTTAGCGCAACGGACGCTGAAAGAACGATATTTGAAACGTTATGCTCGCCTAACAGTACGGTTTGAACTTCCGCTTTTTCATCGCCGTAAACCAAGGTAAAGGTTGTTCCTTCTTTAGAAACGGTAACGTTTTCCGCGTAAACTAACGAACGCTTTTTATCGGTTACGCCGGCTAGGTATTTTTCGCAAGTTGCGTTTTCGTAAATCTCAACCGAGTGCTCACTATCACAAGATATGAAAGCTTTGCCTGAAAAGTTACCGCCTATTATTTCACTCTTAGTTTTAACGATGTTTTCAATTGTTAAAAATGATTCTAGATGTTGGTTGTTGATGCCGGTTATAACGGCAATATCGGGATTTACTAGTTCGCATAGTTCAGCTATCTCGCCACTGCGCCTTGCACCCATTTCACAAATTAAAACTTGGTGGCTATCTTCTAGGCGTTTAACAGTTCTAACTATCCCCATCGGCGTGTTGAACGAAGACGGCGATTTTAAAACTTTGTATTTTTCTGAAAGCATAGTCGCTAAAATGTTTTTAACCGACGTTTTAGCGTAACTTCCGGTAATTCCTATCTTGATAAGGTCGGGGCGCTTAGCGAGAGTGTTTTTACAAGCGTCGTAATACTTTTTGTTTATGCGCCTTTCAAGCGGTTTGTTAATTATTACCGCAAGCCAAACGATATAAGGAACTATCATCGGGCATAAGCAAAGCACGGCATACCTAAAATTTGCAAGTAAGTTTTCTTTGAACGGTATTGCAATAAGGTTAATTCCAACGATTAAAACCATACTTAGTAACACCGTTAAAACGGAAAAGGTAATAATCGTTCTAAACATCTTTTTAGTCATAATGAACGGAACTTTCGACTTTTTCTTTCTATCCGCGTGGAAATAGATAAATAAGAAAAGTATATAAACTAAAAAGCCAGTGTACTTAATTAGCGGATGGTCGATAAACGAAAACGCCATGTTTACGAGTACGAAACCCAAGATTGACAAGATAGAAAGCATTGCAATTCTATTATAGTACGCGTTATCTTTCTTTTTTAGCCACTTGTAATAGTCCCCGCCCTTATAACCACATTGTTGAACGGCGTTTAAAAACTTTACCGCTATCATTAGCATTAAAACGGCGTTGAATAAACCGATTAAGGCAAAACCTAATAATCTTATAGGGGAAAAGAGTTCCCACGTGGTATCGATTTCTTCAACGGGTAATATTTCAGTTATTAAAACGAATTTAGACAGTAGATTAAACATTTCCGTCTCCCAAAAATCCACTTAGATAAAAGTTAAATGCGTTTGGGTCGTCAATAAAGGCAAAATGCCCCGCGCCCTTTATGATTTTTAAAGTGGAATTTTTTATTTTTTTGTTAAAGCGCTTTGCTAAATACAAAGGCGTTTCACGGTCGAGCTCGCCGTGAAGAATAAGCGTTTGATTGTTTATTTTATTAGCGACACCGTCTAAATGCTCGTTGACGATTTTTATAAAACTTTCCTTCATAACTGGGGAAAGTTTCTTATAGTCGCTACTGCCAAAGTTTTTAAGTTTATCCTTTTTTAAAAACAGTTTAAGCACTTTGTAAGAATAAACTTTAAAGTAATATTTTAGCGAGCGCCTAGGTTTAAGCCCAGCGCCACCAGTTATAACGAGTTTATCAACTCTTTTATCTTTAAGCGAGAGTTTTATAGCAACTCTCACCCCAAACGAGTGCGCAACTATTGAATAACTTTCTAATTTTAATGAAGTTATAAGCGAGTATATCTCGTTTACGTAATCGTCTAAGGAATAAGGATATTCCATTTTATCGCTATTTCCAAACCCAGTCATATCGGGTGCGATAACCCTATACTTTTTCGAGAAAACTTCCGTTTGATAGATAAAACTTTCCTTGCACGAGAGATAGCCGTGTAAAAATAATACCGCTTTTCCGTCGCCTTTATCCAAAGTAACGAGATTCCCTATTTTTTTAACTATTTCACACCTTTATTATATTTGCTTAAACATAACGAGCGCGTCTTCAACGCCTTCGTAATAGCGTTCTCTCACGCCAACTACTTTAAAACCTAAATGCTCGTATAAACTCTTAGCGTGCTCGTTGCTCTTTCTCACTTCAAGGTAAACGTTAACAATTCCCCTTTGCTTTAAAATCTTTTCCGTTTCTTTTAAAAGCCTAGTTGCAACTTGATGGCTGCGATATTTTTCCCTAACCGCCACCCTATCGACGTTCGCTTCGTCTAAAACGACGGTGGCAAAAACGTAACCCTTAATATCTTTTTCCTTATCTAAAAGACCAAAGAACGTGGGGGTTAAAAAGGAACTTTCAAGCATCTTTTCAGCGTAGGGAACTCTAAAACATTCCCTTTCAATTTCAGCAATCTCAACTAGGTCTGCACGCTCAAATTGCCTTATCATTTGCGTTCTTCCTCCGCTTGACTTTTTTTAACGTATAGCGGAATTAAACTTTCCCTATCCTTAGTTGCAAGATGAAGTTTGCCTTTCACCGCGGATATTAAACCGCTGAGTTTATCGGCGCTTTCGTCCTTTATTAAAAGGTAGCCTTTTGAAATACTTTCTAATTCTTCACTGCTAACGTAACACGGAGGGATAGTAACGGCGGTTTTATCAAAACCGCAAGCGTAGTAATGGTCGTGCCTTGCGTCGATGACCGCTAAAACTTTTTCGTTCGGTTTATTATATGCAAGCGTTTCAAAAGAAGTAACAGATAAAACTTTTTTATCGTTTGCGTAAGCAAGCGCCTTTACGGTTGAAACACCTATTCTTATTCCAGTGAACGAACCCGGACCCGTTACCGCACAAAATACGTCTATCTCACTAAGGGATATCCCGCTTTTATCTAATAAACTTTCAATCTCTGGAAGAAGGGTTACGGAGTGTTTTAAGTTGATGTTTTCATTGAACGACGAAAAAATCTTATCGTTATAAAATAAGACTACGGATAAGTGATTTCCGCTCGTATCAATCGCTAAAACGTTCATAAAGTAATCTTCCTTTCGTTCTCACTTAGTTTTTCTATCGTAACGATTTTGCAGTTTTTTGGCAAAACGTCTAAAATGTTTTCACTCCACTCGATAACGCATATTCCGTCACCGTAAAAATAATCGGTAAGACCTAGCGCTTCTGCGTCTTCCCCACTTGATAAACGATAACAGTCGTAATGATACAACACGCCGTCGTAATCGTTCATATACGCGTAAGTCGGGCTTAAAATTTCCCTATCTATTCCTAAACCTTTTGCAATGCCCTTGGTAAACGCCGTTTTCCCAGCACCGAGTTCGCCGTTTAATAAAACGACGTCGCCTTTATTTAAGGTTTTAGAATATTCTTCACCTATTTTTACAGTTTGTTTAAAAGATTTTGATAAATATTCCATAAAACTAAAAACTCAACAGCTTTTTCACTCGTTTATAAAGTAAAACGGTTATAATCGCCGTTGAAAATGATTTAATAAGATTAAATAAAAACACGAATATCCATAGAGATACAAATACTTTGTCCGGTGCGCCGTAAAGGGGAAAGTTTATGTATCTATTTACGGGAAGAGATATCCCGCTCATTAACACCGAGCCGATAGCAAGCCCTATTATCGCCGTTATAAACGACCTTTTGTAGCGATATAAAACCAGCGGAACTAAAATATACGATAAGCCTATTAAAACGTTCGCAAGTTGACCAACTACCGTTGACGATTTGAGTAGACAAAGCGCTTCCTTTACGACTAGGATTATAATTCCTGGGATAGTTCCAAGCGAAAAACCGCCTATTAAAACGAAGACGTTTGAAAAATCAAGTTTTAAAAAGGGTGCTACTGGGAAAATAGGGAATTCTAAAAATGTGAGCGCAAAAGAAAGCGCGGTAAAAATTCCCATCTTTGCAATAAGTTTAGCATCGAATACAAGTTTTTTATCTTTCATAAATTTCGGGCAAAAATAAAAGGGATACACGTATCCCTTGAAAGCCCTCTCCTTTTCCTATCCGGACTATACCGTCGGTCGCGAAATCACATCGCGTCGGGGCGCTTATAAATATTTAAGCGCCTTTGCAGACTTTACTGCCGGTGGGGAATTTCGCCCCGCCTCAAAGAACGCTTTTATTGTATTATTCTTTATCAGTTTTGTCAAGCGGTTGAACGTCTTGCTTCTCGCACGCGTTGATTTTTTTTGAAAAATCAAGAACGATTTCCTTGCAGTACTCCGTGGTTAGCATACTAACGCCACCGAGTAGCGTTGAAACGGCAACGTCTGAACAACTTACGTCGCACATACATTCAACGTTTAATTTATCGCTTGCAAAGTTTGATAGTTCCACCGCCAAAATCTTATCGAGTTCGCCTTGGCTTTTAGATAAAACTATTGAAGATATTCCACTCACCCAAAGCACGTTAATCACTTTTTCTAGTTCCGCGCGAGATAAAACAGCCGTGTCAACAAGCACCGAAACTTTTCTTTCTTTTGCCATTTTAACAAGTTTTCTAACGCCTTTGAAAAAGTCCTTTTCTTCTTCGTTTTTGAACCTATAGGACGATAAAGTGATAAGAATTTCATCTGCGCCTTGCTTGACGGCGTGTTTTAACGCGTGCTTTACCGTCTTATAAGAACTCTCGCCACTTGGATAATCTACGAGCGCTCTAACCTTTACGCTCGTTCCAAATAGTAGCGTGGTTGCAACGGGAAGTGCGGTTGGATAAACGGTAACGCCGTAAAACCCGTACTTTTCCGCAGTTTTAATTTCGTTTATGATATCACCGCTTAAAAGGTATCTATTGTCAATAAAATAATTGAGTTTTTTATACACTTTTTTTGCTTTGAACGAACCAAACTCTTTTTTAAGTTCGCCTTCGCTTTGACCGAACAGGTCGGCAAGTTCTTTTAACTTTTTCCCGTCATCTTCGGTAAAGTATTCTTTTACGTAAGACGGCTCGTCAATTTTATTTATATCTTCAAGTTTAATTTCTATTACGTCGCTTTTAACTAAATCTTCCATAATACCCCCATAAAAATAAAGTTAGTGGTATTGTTTACTTAAAAGCAACAAAATATACTTAAAAACGGTAAAAACTTCTACTATTTTTATAAAAGTTTTCGCTACAATTTTTTTATGAAAGGTTTTTTATTGATAATCGTTATATACGCTGTTTCTCTATGTATTTGCGCGGTGGTAAAACTAGTAATTAACAGCAATTTCTTAATTAAAAAAGGCGGTGACACGTCACCGCCAAAAATTTATTACGTTACTAAACACCGTCACCGCAAGGAAAAACAAGGCGTTATTCCCATAAAAGCAAGCGTAATTGAAAAGGAAGATATTGAAAACTAACTTTATATATCTCCTTTTATAAACGCAGTATTGCACCGCATTTCACAATTTTTATTAAGGCGTTAGAAACGAGCAAGGCGGTTATTCTAGCCAAAGTACGCGTACTACTTGTACGGAATCTTTGGCTAAATAGCCGATTTGCGAAGTTTGTAAACTTAAAGCAATTTTGTTATCAACAAAATACAAAACATAGTTTTGTCGTAAAACCAAAGGTTTTACCTTTAAGTTTTCAAAGCAAAAAAATATCTATTCTTGCAAGCAAATTTCTATTTTTTTGCTTTATAACGGATTAATCGTTTTCGATTTTTTCCCCATCGCCCCACAAACGTTCAAGATGATAAAAGAGTCTAGTTTCGTCGTTGAATAAGTGAACGATAACGTCGCCAAAGTCTAAAACTATCCAGCGCGCGTCTTGAACGCCTTCACGGCGAAGAACGTTCCCACCGTTTTTCTCAACGGCTTCTTCAATGTGCTCGGAAAGTGATTTTACTTGCGTTGACGAGCGCGCCGACGCAACTATAAAATAATCCGCTACCGACGTTTTTTCTTCAACGTTAATCTTAACGATGTCAAACGCCTTTCTCTCTTTAAGTGCCGATAAAATTACTTCTGCTAAAACTTTTGATTCCATATTAATTCTCCTTTACGTATTTTAACGCTTTTAGCGTTAATGGATAAACTTCTTTTCCGCTCTTTAACAAAAACTCAACGATTTCTTCAAGGCAAATAACGAAACCTTTATCGAAATCTTTTTTAATCTCTTCCCTTAAATCGTCAACCCCTAAAAACTTTCTTGACGGCTCTAATAGGTCTGCCACGTACACGATTTTTTCAAGCAATGTCATATTTTCACGCCCAGTCGTGTGATACTTTACGGCGTTTAAAATCTCTTCGTCTAAAACGCCAAGTCTCGATTTTATTATGTGTTCGCCAAGATATTGATGGATAATATCTTCAGGCGTATCGCTCGGCAAGGAAAAATCGGGATAATCGCTAACTCGTTCGTACTTTGCTATATCGTGAAGAAGGGCTGAAATCTCTGCCTTTTTCACGTCCGCCCCCAAGCGCTTTGCAAGGCTCGTTGCCATAAGTATTACGCCTGCGGTGTGAACCCTGCGCTTTATAGGAAGATAAGATATAATGCTTTCATATAATTCATCGCCTTTATATAAGGCGTTTTTTTCTATATAATCTTTTACTTTTTCGGGAACTAAATCGTTAAGCGGAAGATTAAGTTTAGAATAAACCCTAACCTTAGTGCTCGATACCGTTTCGCCGAAAACTTTTACCGTTACTACGGGTTTTTTAAACAATTCATCGATTTTTTTAATAGATAAACTATCGTTAAACTCGCCGTTTCTTCTCTCAACGGCAACGAGTGACGCTTGTTCTAATATGCGTTCGGGATATTTCCACGTTGGAAAATTATCAAGCATATCGCTACCGACTATAAAATACAAAACTTCGGGGTTTAACGTATGCTTAAAATGCTCAACCGTCTCGTATGAATAACTGATACCCTTTTTCATAAGTTCGTAGTTAGAAACGATTACTTTATCGTTTGTTTCAAATGCGAGATTTAGCATATTAAACCTATCTTCCCCGCTTATTACTTCCGCGTTTTGCTTGTGCGGTGCGATATAGGTTGGAACGATATAAAGTTTATCAAGGCTTAGTTCTTCAATTAGTGCGTTTGCAATTTTTACGTGATCTAAATGCACGGGATTGAACGAACCACCAAAAATACCCACTTTCATATTTTTATTTTAACATATTTTGCGATGATTAACAAGAGAAAACTTTGGAAATAATATCTTTATGAAAAAATTAAAACTATCAACTTTTTTTGACGGAATATTTATATTTTTACTTTCGTTCGTTTTGTTTTACGCGCTACTAAAAGGCGGAATTAAAAAGATTTTTCCTACCCTTATAGTATCGGCACTACTATCATCAGTTATAACTTTTTTATTTTGCTTTTTTATGGAAAAACGTTTTTCAAAAAAAGACGTCTTACTCATCGAAAAAAAACGATACGATAACTTTTTAAAAACACTTTATCTTTCAAGTGACAAGGAAATTTCTTCACTAATCAAAAATTTCTACCTGAAATCAAGCGATAAGGTGGTTATTAAAGGCGGTGGCGTGTTTATCGAAGATAAAAACTTATACGTTTTTTACTCGTTTACACCTGAAAAAGTTAGTATTGAAAAGGTGCTTTTAGCGTATAAAAAAACGCCCAAGGGCTTTAAAACTATTTTTATAGGTAGCGACTATGACGATAAAGTTTTAGAGTTTTTCTCTTCGTTTGATAGAGTTAAACTCTACACCGCAAAAGACTTGTATTTGCGCCTAAGTGAAGAAAAGTTGCTACCCGATTTGACCGTTCAAGCAAAAAAGAAAACGTTTATAAACCCGTTTAAAAACGCTTTCAAAAGAGAAAACTCTAAAAAGTTTTTTATATGGGGAACGGTATTTTTACTATTTTCAACGGTAACTTATTATAAGTGGTTTTATTTGATACTCGGCGTTGTATTTTTGACGATATCGTCGTATTTAAGATTTTTTAAAACTTTTTCAAAAAGCCAAAAAGCAGACTTAACTTAAAGTCTGCTTTTATTATTATAAAAATGGTTATTGTTGTTTGTTACGCATTAATAACTAATATGTGTTACGCCTTTTTTATTAGAACGGCGGTAAAGCACGATTTTGTGACCTATGGTGCACACTACTTCAGCACCGAGTTTTTCGGCAAGTTCGATGGAAACGGACTTAACGTCGTCATCCGAATTATTAAGAAGGGTGAGTTTGATAAGTTCACGGCTATCGAGCGCGTCTGAAAAACTTTTTACCATATTTTCAGAAACACCACCCTTACCTATTTGACCTATGGGTTCTATCGTTTGAGCCATACCGCGAAGTACTGCTCTTTGTTTTGAAGTAAACATAATTTTCTACCTTTTATAATTTTTATTTATTATTAAATTTGTTTGATGAAACGTTAAAGACGTTAGAAACGAGCAAGAGAAGGCTCGTAAAGGTTTGCGGACTAAACTAACCTTTTTGGTTGTGAAGGTCGCAACACCTTTACAGAAACGCAGTATAACGATGCTTATATGTTTTTAATCTACGAAGTCGAATTCAATATCGCCGATAACTACCGTGTCGCCGTCCTTACAACCTTGTTCGCGAAGTTTTTTGATAACGCCTTTGTCTCGAAGGACTTTTTGCATGTATGCCATACTATCCATATCGTCTAGTAAAACGTTGCGAGATAGAGTTTTTACGAGTTCGCCGATAACTACGAAAGCACCGTCTTCATCGATATAGATTTCAAAACTATCACTACTTAACTTGTCGTAAGTAAAGCCTAAATCTTCTTGCGGTTCGTACGCCGGGATATTTTTCAACTTTTCGGCTAAGATTTTTATGAGTTCTTCCTTTCCGTCGCCAGTAATTGCGGAACAAGTTAAAATCTTTTTGCCTTTAACCTTTTTCTTGAACTCTTTAATGTTTTCTTCAGCGCCGTAAATATCGCACTTGTTAAGTACTATGATTTGCTCTAAACCAGCAAGCGTTTTGCTATACGACTTTAACTCTTTGTTAATCGTTTTATAGTCTTCAATAGGATTTCTTCCTTCAACGCCAGAGATATCAACGACGTGGCAAAGTAACCTTGTTCTTTCAATGTGGCGAAGGAAATCGTGACCAAGACCAAGCCCGTCCGCCGCCCCTTCGATAAGTCCTGGAATATCGGCTGCAACGAAAGTCTCGTCATAGTAGTTTACAACGCCTAAATTAGGCGATAAGGTGGTAAAGTGGTAGTTTGCTATCTTAGGTTTTGCCTGAGAAATCTTTGAAAGTAAGGTCGATTTACCAACGTTTGGGAAACCTATCAAGCCGACGTCTGCTATAACTTTGAGTTCAAGCCTTACCCTTTTAATTTCAGTCTTTTCGCCCTTTTGTGCAAAGTGTGGGCAATGCCTTCTAGACGTTGTGAATCTTGCGTTGCCTTTACCGCCCTTTCCACCGCTCATAACGAGCCTTTTTTGCCCATCGTAATAAATATCGCAAATAAACGCTCCGGTTTCGGCGTCCGTGATAACCGTTCCAAGCGGAACTGGAATATAAAGGTCTTCACCGTTTTTGCCGTGGCAATTTTTCGTGTCACCCTTACCGCCGTTTTCAGCAACGAACTTATGCTTGTACCTAAAATCTATTAGGCTCGTCTTGTGCCTATCGCCGATGAAATAAACGTTACCGCCGTTACCGCCGTCACCACCGTCAGGTCCGCCCGCGGAAACGCCTTTGTAACGGATAAAGGACGCGATACCGTCACCACCGTCACCCGATTTAATTAACAGACTTTCTTTGTCTAAAAAATTTTCAAGTATCATTTTACACCTTTTTGCCTTTATACTCGCACTCGGCTTTAATTACGCAGTTAGCGCAGTTTGGGTTTCTTGCCGAGCAAACCCTTCTTCCGTGAAAGATAAGATAGTGGTGGCATTTCGACCACTTGTCCTTATCGATAATTTTCATAAGTTGCTTTTCCGTTTCTAACGGCGTTTTCGCCTTTGCTAAGCCGATTTTATTGGAAACCCTGAAAACGTGAGTGTCAACGGCGATAGCATCTCCACCAAACGCAACGGAATAAACTACGTTTGCAGTCTTTCTTCCAACGCCCGATAGAGAAAGAAGTTCTTGATAAGTGCTTGGAACTTTTCCACCGAAATTTTCAACGATTTTCTTACTTGCACTTAAAATATGCTCGGCTTTTGAGTTGTTTAAACCGCAAGGCATGATAATTTTTGCAAGCTCTTCGTGAGATAGCGTTAACATTTTACTAGGCGTATCGTATTTTTCAAAAAGCACTTTAGTTACTTCGTTTACCCTTTTATCCGTGCATTGAGCGGATAATATAACTGCAACTAAAAGTTCATACTCGCTTGAAAAGTTGAGTTCAGGTCGAGCGTTAGGATATTCAGTTGCTAGTTTTTCAACTATAAGTTTTGCCTTTTGTTTGTTCATAACTAATAAAAAACGCCTAAGTATTATAACTTTATAGTTATTTTATCATACTAAGGCGCAAAAGAGCAATCTTTTTAAGTTAAATTTTTACGCTTACAGTTCTGCCGTTACGCTTTTCGATAATTACGAAAGTGTAAAAGGACGGATATTTCCCCTTGCTTATCAGTTTTTTAGCAACGATTAGGTTGCTAGGCGGAAACTCGGCGGAAATTCCACAACCGAGTTTTAACTCTTTTGGGGTGGGAACGGAACTAGCGTAGGCGTAACTATCTCTCATATCTTCAATGAAAGACAAAACGTCCGTTCTAGAACGGAACACAGCGAGATATTTTTTCATAATTTTCTCCTTCGTGAATATACATAAAGTAAAAAAATTAGTAGGTGATATATGATTTATCTTGACAATGCAGCAACGGGCGGGTTTAAGCCGTCAAGCGTGACGGACACCGCTTGCTCTGTTATCAAATACTTAAACGCAAACGTTGGCAGAAGTGGGCATAGGCTTTCTAAAACCGCTCAAAACTACGCGTACTCTTGTCGTAAGAAATTAAGTAGCTTTTTCGGCGCG
The DNA here is from genome assembly GCA_045536835.1 of Christensenellaceae bacterium. Taxonomy (GTDB): domain Bacteria; phylum Bacillota; class Clostridia; order Christensenellales; family Borkfalkiaceae; genus HGM11412. The sequence continues at coordinate 8,607 of JAZSOI010000045.1, read as the reverse complement.
GAAAACCCGTCGCGAGTGGTGTTTACGAAAAACTGCACGGAAAGTTTAAACGTTGCTATACAAGGCTCGATAAAAGGGGGAACAGTTCTCACTTCAACGCTTGAACACAACAGCGTTTTACGCCCGCTTTTTACTCTTGAAAAAAAAGGCGTTTTAACCGTAAAAATAATCGAGCCTAAAAATAAGAGATTTATTACGCTTGACGATATTAAAAATAACTACGACGACAGCGTTTCCGCAGTGTGTTTAAACGCCGTTTCTAACGTTACGGGCGAACAAGCGAAAATACAAGAAATAGGAAAGTTTTTAAAGGAAAAAAACTGTCTTTTTATCGTTGACGGCGCGCAAGCATCGGGACATATGGAACTCAATATAAAAACGCTAAATATCGACCTATTGGCCGTTGCTGGGCATAAAGGGCTATATTCTATTCAAGGTGTTGGAGCGCTCATACTATCAAATAAAGCAAACCCAGACGCAATAATCCAAGGCGGAACTGGAACGGAGAGTTTTAACCGTTTTCAACCCGATTGTTACCCTGAAAAATTAGAAGCTGGAACGCTTAATCTCCCCGCAATTTGCTCGCTTTACGAAGGGGTTTCTTACGCCGAAAAAAATATGCTTTATTCGTCAAAAGAGCTTCTAAATTATACGACTTATTTAATCGAAAATCTAGAAAAATTTGACGGCGTAAAAGTCTATTCAACGCCTAATAAGTTTGGCATAGTTAGTTTTTCTATCAAGGGCTTCCCGTCGGGCGAAGTTGCCGAAATACTGTCAAGTAAATACGATATTGCCGTCCGCGGTGGATACCACTGCGCACCGCTAGTACATAAAATGTTAGGGACGGAAAGCGACGGACTCGTTCGCGTTTCGGCGTGTATTCACAACACCAAACGCGAACTAAATCAATTACTTAGCGCCGTTAGAGAAATTAGTTCTTTTTAAGTTTTCTAACCACTTTTTCAAGTTTTTCTCTCTGCTTTTGATTGAGCATCGGATATATCATATTTTTAAAACGGTCGATATCCGCATCCGTTAGCGTTCCGTTACGTCTACCCTTTTCCGCTTCTATCATAATTTGAGAGATAATCTCGTCTTCGCTAGCGCCTTCGTACTTTCTAGCAAACGATTTAAGCATATCCATTGAACCGTCACTCGTCGTCTTTTGCGTTTGATTTGTAAAATTATTAAAATCCCGCATATAAATCTCCTACAAAATAATAGTATGCACGATAAAAATATAATGTGAATAAAGGTAATTTATGAGTTATTTGCCAATAATTTTAATAGTAGTTTTTTTGCTTTCAAGAAACGGAAAAGGTCTATCAGGGCTTAAAGACTTTGACTTTGAAAGCATTGCACCGCTCCTTAACCTTTTTGGAGTTAACGATAACGTTTTAAAACTTTTAACCGGTGACGAAATGAAAAATATAACAAGCGATAACTTTGATATAAAAAGCGTACTTCCACTCGTAACGAGTTTACTTGAAAATTTCAAAAGCACTAATCATAAGCCGTTTGTAAACGAACAACATTTTGCACCCACACCCGAGTATTTAAACCCGATAAAAGACGTTGCAAGTGCCGAAATTTTAAGTTCTCTTGGGAATTATTTCAATTAAAAAAACGCCTTATAGGCGTTTTTTTAATTGTTTATACTATTGAAAGGGCGTAATCGTAAGCAGACGGCAAAGTTGAGTTTACCACTTTACTACTCGTTTGAGTAGTTATGCCAACACCGTGAATACAAGTTCTAGATACTGGCCAAAAAATCTTGGCGGTCGTTAGTTTTACGGCGCTACCAGATTTGTTTTTATAGGTCGTTTGCATTATACCTTTACCATAACTTCTATAAACCGTTTCACCGCCTTCTTCGTGGCCTTCAACTACTACTGTTACTATATTTTTATCGTCGTAATCGAGCATTGCGCCGACTAATACTTCCGATGCGGACGCGGTGTTTTTATCTACTAAAACAATTATTTTATCAAAATTATACTCAACGCTGTAATCGGGCTGAAAATAAAATTTCGTTTCCTTTTCTTTTCTATCAATCGCCACGGTTAAGAGTCGTTCACTTCCTTTTTTATCTATGAGCATACTAGCTATTGAAGTGGTAACGTCCATATATCCACCGCCGTTTTGCCTAAGGTCTAGAATAAGTTTGGTATTACCTTCTTCTTTAAACTTGATAAGCGCCTTTCTCATTTGAGATGCTGAACCGTAACCGTCCAAACCTCTTCCGTTAAACGAAGAATATTTTATATACCCTACGCCTTCATTATCAATTTTCTCTTCCGAATACTTTTCAAGAACCATACCGTAATTGCCGTCAACGAAGGAATATGAGCCTGAGTAACTTCGATAATTAACGTACGACTCGTTGTATTGTTGCTTAGTAACGTTAAAAACCTTTACCGTTCCACCGTAATCTATCTTTATTGTTACTTCGTCCCCTTCGTTTAAGCTTTGCATAACGGTTTTTGCGTTTTCCCCAAACGATTCCACCCCTTTATGCGTTGCACTTACGAGAGTTCCTCCAGCAGTTATTCCTTGATGATAGCAGGGAGAATTTACTACTACTTCGTAAATTTCTAAGGAATTCTTTAAAAAACTAATGCCTAAATTTACCTTTTGACCGTATGCGTTATTCACCACTTTTTCGTATTCTTCAGCGGAATAATAGGCGGAATAATCGTCGAAAATCGCGTCGGAAATAACGTCTAAAACGTCGTTGTCTCTAAAATAATAATACTTTTCGTAAGTGCTTATAATACTTAACGCTTCACGCTCAGTATCACTTAGCGACCACTTGAAAGTAAAATACCCTAGCAAATACGTTCCCGCTAACGTACATATTGAAATTAAACAAGTTAATACTCTTTTAAAACTCTTTTTACTCATACCTTTTTAACTATATATAAATTATATAACACCTTAAAATTTACTGCGTCGCTAAACTTCTTAATATCTAAGCCCGTAAGTTTTTCAATCTTTTCAAGCCTATAAATAAGCGTGTTTCTATGAATATACATCTCTCTTGCCGTTTCAGAAATATTTAAATTGTTTCTCAAAAAGCAATCGCCAGTTTGCATTAACTCGCTATCTTTAAATATCTCGCCAACACCACTTATCGACAAGGAAGATAAATATTCACTCAACTTTTCATCGGATAAATCTTCAAAAATCTTATTTAGAAGAAATTCGTTATACGCGTAAGCACCCCTACCATCGTTTAAAATTTCAGCGCACTTTTCAGCGTATTTCGCCTGCTCGTAAGATTTTTGTACTTCTAAAAAGTTTTTAACCGTGCTTCCAACGAAAACTTTTACCGTTTTTCCAAGTTCTTCAAATACCGAACGCTTGAGTATCTCCGCTTGCTTTATCGGTGTAACGCTATCTAAACTGCCAGTATTATCAACGAAAGTTATCACCGCGCACGAAGTTTGAGATAGTTTTACTGCCAAATCGTTCGCTCCGTAAAAACTCGACAAAAACTCAACGACGTCTGTTACGTCGCTACCGTCTGTGTTTATAACCGTTACGAACACTGAAGATTTTGGAATTGAGTATTCGTTTATAAACTCCATCGTTCTACTCTTTGTGAAATTACTTGAAAGTATTAACGCGAGTTGCTCGTCGTAAGATAACTGCTTGGGCTTGTTTTCGGAAAAACTGACGTAACCTATTATTAAACTTGCATAGTTTTTTTCAGGTTCTCCGTCACCGTCTATTACGCCGATAAAAGTTTGACCACCAAATAAAAATTTGAAATACGTTCTCCCGCCGTTTCTAACGATTTGCGACGGTGAAGATAAAACGCTACTATCAATCGATAGATATTCCGGCATAGTGCTTGCAAATATATCACCGCTTTGCGTGGACGCTTGAACGAGTATCCCCGTTTTTTCCTTTATTCCTTGAAGTATTCTCGATAACTCTTTTTCCATTGTTATTTCCTTATTTTTGTGCAAATTGCATAAAATTTATTTATAGTATATACTCCATTTTGTGATTTTTCAATAGTTTCAGTAAATTTTGCAAGAAAAAAACGCTCACCACGTGGGTGAGCGTTAAAAAATCTAATTATTCTTCAGTTTTTTCTTCTGCTTCAGCAGGTGCTTCTGCTTTTGCTTTCTTGGCATCCTTTGCAGCTTGTTTAGCGGCAAGTTTTGCAGCCTTTTCTTCAGCTTTGATTCTTTCTTCTTCAGCGCGTTGTGCTTGTCTTTCAAGTTCAACAACGGGAACGTATGCTTTCGTTCCTTCACCAGTCAACATAGAAAGTTCAGTTTCTTTGTCGAAAAGGTGAATATGGTTCATATCGATAGCAAGGTCTACCATAGTGTGTGCTTGAGTTGACGAACGAGCGTCAATCTTAGCAATTAATTGAGTGGTAGTTTCTGCTAAAGATGCAATTCTACCGCTGTTTTCTTCAAGTTCGCCAAACGCACAGTAAAGTAAACTTTCTGCACCGAGTTTTTCAAGAACGTCAACTCTTACGTTGATAACCGATTCTTTAGATTTCTTGATGAATTCTTGTTCATCGTGGAAGTCTTCAGGACGAACGCCGAGTACAACGGGCTTACCAGTGTTGAGATATTCTTCAACGTTGATAATTCTTGCAGCGGTTTCTTTGTTAAGAGTAAGTTTTTGACCTTCAAATTCAACGACAGGTGCTTCTTTCGTGCCAGTGAGAACTGCATCGAAGAAGTTCATTTGCGGAGTTCCAATGAAGCCTGCTACGAAGATGTTTGCAGGATAGTCGTAAAGTTTTTGAGGTGCGTCAACTTGTTGAATGAAACCGTCTTTCATAACTACGATACGAGTACCCATCGTCATTGCTTCAACTTGGTCGTGCGTAACGTAAATGAAGGTGGTTGCAAGTCTGTGGTGAAGTTTGGTGATTTCAGTACGCATTTGCGCACGAAGTTTAGCGTCAAGGTTTGAAAGGGGTTCGTCAAGAAGGAATACCTTGGGTTCACGAACGATACAACGACCGAGCGCTACACGTTGACGTTGACCACCGGACAACGCCTTGGGCTTTCTGTTAAGATAAGTTTCAAGGCCTAAAATACGAGCGGCTTCTTTAACTCTCGCGTCAATTTCAGCGCGGGGAAGTTTTCTAAGTTTTAAACCGAACGCCATATTGTCGTAAACGGTCATGTGAGGATAGAGTGCGTAGTTTTGGAATACCATCGCGATATCTCTATCTTTGGGTTGAATAAGGTTAACCTTTCTTCCGTCGATAACTAAGTCACCGTCAGAAATTTCTTCAAGACCTGCAATCATACGAAGAGTCGTTGATTTACCGCAACCGGAGGGTCCTACGAATACGATGAATTCTTTATCCTTAATGTCAAGCGTGAAGTCGGTAACCGCTTGTACGCCAGACGGATATACTTTGTAAATGTGGTCAAGTAATAAACCAGCCATAATATACCTCCAAAAAATTTTCTACCCTAAAATTTTAACATATATATAAGGATAAAGCAACAGTTATTTTGCACAAATTTTAATATTTTTAATTATATATTTATGTGCAAACTGCCTAATTTTTTGTATATTACAACTAAAACTCTTTCTCGGCGACGATTTCGCCGGTTTGACCGTCGACTAAATACGCGTAAGTTTTACCGCTAACGTCGGTTATCGAAACGAAATAATAAACGCTGTCGCCTTCCGTTAAAATTCGCACCCGCGCTTCGATGGACGAGCCGTCCCCCTTTAACATTTTCTCTATCTGCTTTCCCTTTGCAAACGCCACTTTGTCAAGTGCGCTTTTGTAAGATAACGCGCCTTGCTTAGTTACTTTTACGGCTTTGAAAGTCTTTTCTTCACCATTGTTTTTAACGGTTACTTCTATCTCGTTGACGGTAGGAAGGCTTTCAACTTCCATTTCGGTTATGAACTTGCCGTTTAAGGGGCTGTACTCGAACTTTCCGTGATAAGAATTATCGCCGTACTTTACGGTAACGCTCGCGTCGCTAAGCGCTGAGCGATAGCCTTCGATTTTTACGGTTACGTACTTTTTCATCTCGGCAACGAAACCGTCGGCTAGATATGGGCTTTCCTTTTCTTCAGCGTAGACGGTAACCGAGTAGTCTTCAAGAACGCATTGATAGCACGAAGAACGTATTTCCGATAGATACATCTCTAAGTTGATTGCGTTTTTGCACGACGGAAAAAGAAAAAGTGATAACGACAAAAATAAAACTGCAAATATTTTTTTCATAGCCGTACTATTTTACGGTTAAAGTTTACTTTTAAGAACGATTTTATTAAAAAATATTTACTATTTTTTTATAATATTGTTGCATTTTTTCTTTCGTTTTGCTAAAATGTTAAAAAGGTTTATATAAATGAGAAAATTAATTATTAAAACGATTGCTTTTTCTCTCGGCATTTTAATTGCGCTCGCTTCGCTCTTTTATCTCGTTTTAGCACTTTCTTCACCCAAAACTTTAGGCGACTTTTATTTTAGAACGGGTAGCGAAAAATTAGCGATTAAATACTACGAAAAAGCGTACGAAAAAAGTGATGATATTGATGACCTTTCAGTTTTAGTTGAACGCTCGATAGTACTTAAAAAACACGAACAAGTTAAAAAGTACGGCTTTGAACTTATAAACTCAACTAACTACGGCGAGTTTGCAAAAACTAAAGGCGACGGGTACGACTATTACGTAGTTGGCTCGATAAGTAAATCACTTTATATCTTAGGCGAGAAAAATTCCGCCATCGACGTTGCGTTTAACCTAACCGCCGATTATTTGGAAATCAACCCTATTCGAGTTTTGATTTCCGAAGCGCTAGGTAAAAGCGACAAGCAAACTATTTCGGTGATTTTATCAAAACTTGAAAATCGCGGGAATAAAAATCAACTTTGTTTAAACGATATCTCTTTTTTAAGAGATTACTTAAATTAATTTTACGAAATTAACAAGGAGAAATGAAATGCAAAAAACTATCAGAGACGGTTTAACTTTTGACGACGTGTTGCTCGTTCCGCAAAAGAGCGAAATTTTACCTAAAGACGTTTCGCTTAAAACTAAACTTGCCGATGGCATTGAACTTAACATTCCCTTAATGTCGGCTGCGATGGATACCGTTACCGAATCGAGAATGGCAATCGCTATCGCTCGTGAAGGTGGTTTAGGTATTATCCACAAGAACATGTCTATCGAAGCACAAGGTAGAGAAGTTGACAAGGTTAAAAGAAGTGAACACGGCGTTATTACGGACCCGTTCTTCTTAGAGCCTGAAAATAAGGTGACGGACGCGCTTGCGCTTATGCAAAAGTATAAAATTAGCGGTGTTCCCATCACTAAAAATAAAAAACTCGTTGGTATACTCACCAACCGTGACCTTCGCTTTGAAACGGATTTTGAACAACCTATCGACAACGTTATGACGAAGGACAAACTGGTTACCGCTCCCGTTGGCACTAGCCTTGAAGAAGCGCAAAAAATTCTCGGTAAACACAGAATTGAAAAACTTCCTATCGTTGACGACGATTACAACCTTAAAGGTCTCATCACTATCAAGGATATTGAAAAATCTATTCAATACCCAAATTCAGCCAAAGACGTTAACGGTAGACTTTTAGTTGGCGCGGCAGTAGGCACGAGTAAAGATACCTTTGAAAGAATTGACGAACTCGTTAAAAATAAAGTTGATATCATTACCGTTGATACCGCTCACGGTCACTCTATGGGCGTTATTGAAAGCGTTAAGAAGATTAAGGCTAAATATCCCAGCCTTAAAGTTATTGCAGGTAACGTAGCAACTGCTAAAGCAGTTGAAGCACTTATCGACGCGGGCGCGGACGTAGTTAAAGTTGGTATCGGCCCCGGCTCTATTTGCACGACTAGAATAGTTGCTGGTATCGGCGTTCCACAACTTACCGCTATTATGGATTGCGCGGAAATGGCTCAAAAGTACGGCAAGACTATTATTGCCGACGGTGGTATCAAGTATTCCGGCGATATAACCAAGGCGCTTGCCGCTGGTGGTAACGCAGTTATGCTCGGTAGTTTACTAGCAGGAACTAAAGAAAGCCCGGGCGAAATTGAACTTTACCAAGGTAGAAGTTTCAAAGTGTATCGCGGTATGGGTTCGCTCTCTGCGATGGCTGCAGGTTCTAAGGATAGATATTTCCAAGAAGACGCGAAGAAATTCGTACCCGAAGGCGTTGAAGGAAGAGTACCTTATCGTGGAACTATTTCCGATATCGTTTACCAACTTATCGGTGGTATTAGATCTGGTATGGGTTACTGTGGCGCGAAGGACCTTGAAACACTTAGAGCAACTGCTGAATTCATCAAAATTACCAACGCTGCTCTTCGTGAAAGCCACCCGCACGACATTTCTATTACCAAAGAAGCACCTAACTATAGTCCTATGGACTAATTTCATTACTTTGTAATGAGTAAACTGCAAACTTCGTTTGCGTTATTGATATTAAAAGAAGGTATAATTATATGGTACTTAGCAACAAAAGACCCGATGATATGGCAAGAATTACGACTAAAGAACTTGCTCAAAAGTTTATCGACGAGCAAGTAAAAGAAATCAAGGCTCAAGTTGGCGATAGAAAAGTTTTAC
>JAZSOI010000019.1:0-40279 GCA_045536835.1 Christensenellaceae bacterium | reverse complement strand
CGAGATTTATATGAATAATCCAAACTTATTAGAGTGGGGAGTTTTAAAGGGTTTATTAAGCCATACGACGATGTTATTCGGTTGCGTATACGTCGTAGTCGGAGGGTTCTTAAAGCCTAGGGTTTCAAACATAATATACGTATTCTTTGGGCTTATAATGTTAATTGTCGACGGTGGCTTGATGATACTTCTCCACGTAATTTTCAAACTTGATCCACCCAACGCTATGTATCTTTTAGAAAGACCTTTTGAAGCAATTCCTTGGCTCAACGTTATCACGATAGGCGTTTTGGCGTTACTGATCATTTTTACGGCGCTCGCAATTTACGAGTGGATAGCGTTTAAAAAAGAAGATAGGTGGTACGCTAAGTTAAAAGAGTTTATAGAAACTAAAAAAGCGAAGTAAAAACTTCGCTTTTTTTATGCTTTAAAATTTCTTTTCGCCAAACTTTGATAGTGTTGGAACGTCCTTTTCAAAAATGATATTATCCGCGTATTTTTCGGCGTTTTTGATATCTTCTTCCGTCTTTACAGTCCACGCGATAACCTTGTATTTACCAGTTCTTTTGTAAGATACGGGAAGGTCGCACGCACGCAAGCTTAAAAAGTTAAATCTAATGTAAAACTTAAACGCAAAGCGATGAATTAACTTGTTGATAATCCACGGCGCAAGTTTGCTAGGTTCTCTCGTTACGAGTACGCCGGCGATAAACTTAGGCGCAAGTTTAGTTATGCGGTAAACGATTTGGGGGTTGAAACTTTGAACGGCAAATTTTCCTTTGTAGTCTTTAAGGTGTTCAACTACGAGTTTTTCAATTCCTGGTCTTTTTTGATGCTTAATTTCAATAAGTAAAGGCGTTCTGCCGTCAACGAACTCCAAAAACTCTTTAAAAGTCATAATAGGGTACTGTTTACCCATAGGGCGCATTGACTTTAACTCTTCGTAAGTTATTTCTCTAATATCTTTATCAACACCGCAAACACGCTTTAAGTTATTGTCGTGATAAACGACCAAAACGTCGTCACTAGTCATTTGAACGTCCATTTCAATGCCGTAGCCAAACCTAATCGCTTCTTCAAAAGCGGGCTGGGTGTTTTCGGGGTAGTTGTCGTCATATAAACCGCGGTGGGTTATAGGCGTGCTGTAAAGCCACTTGTCGTCAAAATTTTTAGATAGCATAATTCACCTTTAATTTTAGTTCATATATATTTTAGCATAATTTATATTTTTTGCAAGCGCTATACTTGAAAATTTTGTAATATTATGGTATAGTTATACCATACTGGAAGATTATCGCGCAGTTTTTGACTGCGAACGTTATTTATAAAGGAAATTATGAGCGAAAACCGTAAAGACAATATTAGAAATTTTTGTATTATAGCGCATATTGACCACGGCAAGTCTACGCTTGCAGACCGTCTTATTGAAATGACAGGTCAAGTAGCCGAGCGCGATATGGAGCAACAACTTTTAGACTCTATGGACTTAGAGCGCGAAAGGGGAATAACTATTAAACTTACCCCAGTTCGTATGCTTTATAAGGCAAAAAATGGTGAAGAGTATATCTTTAACCTTATCGACACCCCAGGCCACGTTGACTTTACCTACGAAGTTTCTCGTTCGCTTAGGGCTTGCGAAGGCGCGATACTCATAGTTGACGCGTCACAAGGTATTCAAGCGCAAACTCTTGCAAACGTTTATTTAGCGCTCGATAGCAATCTAGAAATTATGCCGGTTATCAATAAAATCGACCTTCCGTCCGCCGATCCCGAGTCAGTTGCCAAGGAAATTGAAGACGTTATCGGGCTTGACGGCACGAACGCGCCTAGAATATCTGCTAAAACCGGTATCAATATCGAAGAAGTTTTAGAGAGAATAGTTACTGAAATTCCTGCCCCCGTTTGCAACGATAACGCGCCGTTAAAAGCGCTAATATTTGACAGTTATTACGATAATTTCAAGGGCGTAATACTCTTCGTTAGAGTAGTTGACGGTGAAGTTAAAGCGGGCACTAAAATTAAAACCTTTATGTCGGACAAGACGTTTGACGTAGTTGAAGTTGGAACTTTTAATCCCGATCTTAGACCTAAGGCTAGTTTAAGTTCGGGCGAAGTTGGTTACATTGCCGCGTCAATAAAATCCATTTCCGATATCGAAGTTGGCGACACGGTGTTTGACGTTGAAAATCCCACCAAAGAACCGCTCCCGGGCTATAAAAAGGCTCAACCCGTGGTGTTTAGTGGTATTTATCCGCTTGACGGATCTAAGTTTAACGATTTAAAGGAAGCGCTTTTAAAGTTAAAACTCAACGACGCGTCCTTAACTTTCGAGCCCGATCATTCAACGGCGCTTGGCTTTGGTTTTAGGTGTGGTTTTTTAGGTTTACTTCATATGGAAATTATCCAAGAAAGGCTTGAAAGAGAGTTTGGTTTGGATATTATCACGACTGCGCCGTCGGTATCTTATATCGTTCATAAGACGGACGGTGAAGTTTTGACGGTTGAAAACCCCACCAAACTCCCGCCAGTCGTTGAGATAGAGTACACGGAAGAACCGATAATCACGGCAAGTATTTACACGCCACCCGATTACGTCGGCGCGATAATGGAACTTTGCCAAGAAAAGCGCGGTGATATGAAAGATATGAGTTATATCGACGATAAGCGCGTAAAACTTACATACGAACTTCCGCTTAACGAAATCGTATTCGACTTCTTCGACGGATTAAAGTCGAGAACTCGCGGATACGCTTCGTTTGACTACGAAGTTTCAGGTTATAAGCGTTCAGATTTAGTTAAACTCGACATGCTTTTAAACGGTGAAATTTGCGACGCACTTTCCATTATCGTTCACAAGGAAAAGGCGTACGCTAGGGGTAGGGCTGTTGCCGAAAAGTTAAAAGAAGCAATTCCCCGCCAAATGTTTGAAATTCCAGTTCAAGCCGCTGTTGGCGGTAAAGTTATCGCTAGAGAGACGGTTAAGGCGCTTAGAAAAGACGTATTAGCCAAGTGTTACGGCGGTGACATAACTAGAAAGAAAAAATTACTTGAAAAACAAAAAGAAGGCAAGAAAAAGATGCGTAAACTCGGTAGCGTAGAAATACCGTCCGAAGCGTTTATGTCCATCTTAAAGATAGATTCAAGCGATAAATAAGGTGTTTTATGGCAGGCGTTTATATTCACGTTCCGTTTTGCAAACAAAAATGTTCATACTGTGATTTTGCATCGTACCCCCGAGAAATAGGTAAGGCGGAGGCGTATTTTGCGTGCCTTTATAAAGAACTTAGAGCGAGAAGTTTAGAACTTAAAGACAAAGAGTTCAGCACCCTTTATTTTGGCGGTGGAACGCCGAGTTTCGTCGAGCCTAAGTATATCTACGGCGCGGTAAAACAAGTTTTAACTTGTTTCAACCTTTCTAAAAACGCGGAAATAACCTTGGAAGTAAACCCAGGGACTATTGACGAGCAGAAGTTAAAGGTTTATAAAAACGCAGGCATTAACCGTTTTAGTATAGGACTTCAAACGGCAAACGACAAAACTTTATATTCAATAAACAGAATTCACACCGCAAGTGATTTTAAAACTGCAGTAGAACTTTTAAAGGATTTTAACGTTTCAGTTGACGTTATGATAGGGCTTCCAGGAGAGTCGCTTGAAGACGTTAAAAACACCTTAGACTTAGCAACTTCCTATTCCCAAGTTAAACACGTTTCGGTTTACGCTTTAAAGGCGGAAGAGGGAACGCCTATGTTTACTAGATATTTAAACGGTGAACTTCCGTCCGACGATGAAGTTGCCGATATTTACGACTTTGTCGTAAAGTATTTAGAAGATAAAGGTTACAACCGCTACGAAGTGTCTAACTTTGCAAAGCCTGGCTACGAGTCAAAGCACAATAAAAACTACTGGGCTAGGGGCGAGTATATCGGCGTTGGCGTGGGCGCGTCTAGTTTTATAAACGACAGGCGTTTCACAAACACCGAGAGTATCGACGAGTACGTTCACGCAATCTTAAACGGAAAAGTTGCCGAAGTCTTTACCGAAGACGTTACTGGTGACGATGCTAAGGCGGAATACGCTATGCTTGCGCTCCGCACGGCTGACGGCGTAAACTTTAACGATTACAAAAACGAGTTTGGCGTTGATTTTACCGAAGACTTTAAAAACTCTATAAAATCAAACGCTAAATATTTAGAAATTAAAAGCGACGGTATAAAAATAAAGAGCGAGTATTTATACGTCCAAAATTCCATTCTAGTTGACTTTATTTCGGAGAAACAATGAAAGAGTTCGTTCACTTACATCTTCACACCGAATATTCACTTCTTGACGGTATGGCAACCATTAAAAAGGTTACCGCACGCGCCAAAGAACTCGGCATGCCAGCAATTGCAATGACTGATCACGGCAATATGTACGGTGCAGTTCAGTTTTACGATGCGTGTAGAGCGGTTGGTATCAAGCCTATATTTGGAACGGAATTTTACGTTTGTGACGATTACACCCAAAAGGGTAAAATAAAGACTGACGACGTTGACGGTTATAAAGATAGGCGTCACTTAGTTTTACTTGCAAAAGATGAAACTGGTTACAAAACCTTATCGCTACTAAACGCAATAGCTTTCCGTGACGGTTACTACTATAAGCCGAGAATTGATTTAAACCTTTTAAAAGAACATCACGACGGACTTATTTGTCTATCCGCGTGCTTAGGCGGTGATATTCCGCAAGCAATCTTAAATCACGATATGGGAAAGGCTGAAAAACTCGTAGAGTTTTTCGTTGACACCTTTGGAGAAGACTTTTACTTAGAACTTCAAAACCAAGGCTTAGAAGAGCAGGCTTACGTTAATCCTGCTATCCGTTCCCTTGCTAAAAAGTACGGCGTTAAAACGGTAGTTACTAACGACGTTCACTACATAGATAAAGAAGACGCCGTTACGCAAGACGTTTTAATGTGCGTTCAAACTGGCGTTAAAATTGACACGCCCAACCGCATGAAGATGCCTTGCGACGAGTTCTACTTAAAAACTTACGACGAACTCGCTCAAGTTTTTCCAAACGACCTTGACGCGTTAGACACGACCGTTGAAATTGCAAACAAGTGTAATTTCGGCTTTACTTACGGTCAATATAAGTTCCCGCACTATATTCCCGAAAACGGAATGACGCCGATAGAGTTTATTAGAAGTTTAATAGACGAAGGCATTAAGAAAAAATACGGCGAAGAGACTAAGGAAATTCGCGACCGTATTGAAATGGAACTCGGTGTTATTGAAAAACAGGGCTTTATAGAGTACTATCTTATAGTTTGGGACTATATTTTCAATGCGAGAAAGATGGGAATATCGGTTGGTCCTGGTCGTGGCTCGGGCGCAGGCTCAATAGTTGCGTACCTTATCGACATTACCGATATAGACCCCTTAAAATACGGCTTATACTTCGAGCGTTTCTTAAACTCCGAGCGTGTATCCGCGCCCGACTTTGACGTTGACTTTGAAGATTCCCGACGTCAAGAAGTTATCGACTACGTAAGGCGTAAATACGGTGAAAACACCGTTGCAAAAATAGTAACGTTCGGCACTATGGCGGCAAAGAACGCGGTAAAGGACGTTGGTAGAGTATTAAACGTTCCCTATAACGAAATGGATAGGGTAACCAAAGCCATACCCAACAAAGTCGTAAAGGGTGGAAGAACTATTGAACTTAAACGCCCAAACATCTTAGAAAAGGCGTTCGGTTTTTATAAGCCCAATAAAAAAGAACTTGACGATGGATTGACTAGCGAGAGTTTTACAGTTCCAGAACTTGTTGAAATGTACAACGAGAGTGCGGAAATCAAGCGCGTTATCGACGTTGCTATGAAACTTGAAGACGCGCCCCGTCAGTCAAGTACGCACGCGTGTGGCGTTATTATCGGTGCAGATATTTTAGATAGGCACATGCCGCTATCAAGAAACGGCGAAGATATTACAACGCAGTACACGGGCGTTGAACTTGAACATCTCGGATTTTTGAAGATGGACTTTTTAGGTCTTAGAAACTTATCTGATATCAAGATGGCGATAGAATACGTTAAGGAAAACCACGGTGTTGACGTAGTTTTCGATAGAAACGGTTACGACGATCAAAAGGTTTACGAACTTATCTCGTCTGGTAACACTACCGCCATATTCCAAATAGAATCTAGCGGTTTTAAAGATTTCTTATCAAGGCTTAAACCTAACTGTCTTGAAGATATAGTGGCGGCGGTGTCGTTATACCGCCCAGGTCCTATGGATTCAATAGGCAAGTTCATAAAGTCAAAGCACAATCCCGAAACGGTAAAATACGCGCATCCGTTGTTAGAGCCTATCTTAAAGCAAACTTACGGCTGTATAGTGTACCAAGAACAAGTTATGAGAATAGTTCAAGACTTGGCAGGTTACACCTTAGGTCAAGCCGATAACGTAAGGCGAATGATGGGTAAGAAGAAAGTTGCCGAAATGGAAAAAGAAGAAGTAGTTTTCATTTACGGTAAGCCCGAAAGCGTTGATAAAGACGGTAAGGTAAGTAGAGCGATAGACGGTTGCTTAAAGCGTGGAGTACCTGAGAACGTTGCTAAGCAAATATGGGCGGAGATGAAGGACTTTGCAAAGTACGCTTTCAACAAGTCTCACGCCGCTGCGTATTCGCTAGTAACTTATCAAACGGCGTATTTAAAAACTTATTACGAGCCAGAGTTTTTAACGGCAGTTCTCAACAACCGCATAACCAACATTGAAGAAATAACTAACTACGTTTCCTACGCTAAGGAAGAAAAAGTTCCAGTACTTCCGCCAGATATTAACGAAAGTAAAACTTATTTCTCAGTTAAAGACGGAATTATTAGGTTTGGTTTGGCGGCGGTTAAGGGCGTTGGCGTTTCGGTAATCGATGAAATCATTAAAGAAAGAGAACAAAACGGCAAGTTCGTTTCGTTTGAAGATTTCGCTATGCGCTGTATTCACCACGTTAACAAGCGCTTGGTTGAAAACCTTATTTACGCTGGCGCGTTCGACTGTTTTGGCGTTTATAGAAGTAGGCTCATAGGCGTTTACGAAGACGTTTTAGATAAGGCTCAAGCGATAACGAAAGAGCGCGAAAGCGACCAAATGAGTTTCTTTGAACTACTTGGCGAGCCTGAAAAGATAGAAGTTGTTTATCCAAACGTCAACGAGTACGACCAAAAGGAAAAACTCGTTTACGAGAAAAACGTTTTAGGCGTTTACGTTTCAGGTCACCCGTTAGAGCAGTATAAGGACCATTTAAAACGCTATTCCTTCTCAACTGCGTTACTTCTTTCTAAGGAAGAAAACGAAGACGGAGAAGTCATTTACACCGACGTTACTGACGGAACTCTCGTTACCATGTGTGGAATACTAACTGGTATGAAGAAAGTTTCAACCAAATCCGGTCAGTTTATGAGCGTTTTAACTGTGGAAGACTTGTACGGACCTATCGAGTGCGTAATGTTCCCTAAAATTCACGAGAAGTATAGAAATAAGATAGAACAGGATAATATCGTTGAAATAAGGGGAAAACTTCAAATAAAGGACGGTAGAGAGCCGAGCATTATGGTTGAGCATATCGAGCCTATACTTGAAAGTGCGCCGACGCAAACCGTAAAAACTCAAAGCGAGCCTATAAAGAAAGAGTGTTTGGGTTTAAAACTTGACGACGGTGTTGAGATTGAAGATATCATTAACGACCTTGAAGAAATTTTATCAGCGTACCCCGGCGACATTGAAGTTTTCGTTAAAGCGGGCACTAAAAAGTTTAAGTGCGGAATGACCGTTCGCAACTGCAAGGGGTTAACTTCAGAGTTAAGTTCGATAATCGACCCAAAAAATATAATATTTTTTGTAAAATAACTAGATTATTTGTATAAACTGTGCTAAACTTATATAGTTCAGTTTAAATGGAGCGTAAAATTATGAAAAAATTAGCAATTTTAACGAGTGGTGGCGACGCGCCCGGTATGAACGCTTGCGTTAGAGCGTGCGTTAGATACGCTATTGCGAAAGACGTTGACGTTTACGGTATTGAAAGGGGATACGCTGGTCTCGTTGCAAACAAAATAAACTTTATGAGTACACGTTCGGTAAGTGATATCGTTCATAGGGGCGGTACAGTTTTAAAGACTGCAAGATGCCCTGAGTTTAAAGAAGTTGAATATCAAGAACAAGCGGCTGAAACGTTACAGGCGTATGGTATTGACAGTTTAATAGTTATCGGCGGAGACGGATCGTTCCGCGGTGCGAAAGATTTATCGGATAATTGTGGAATAAACGTCGTTGGAATTCCTGCAACTATAGATAACGACTTAGCGTACACCGATTTTACTATCGGTTTCGATACTGCCGTTAACACCGTACTTAACGCAATAAATAGCCTTAGAGACACTATGGGTTCTCACGAACGCGTTTCCATGCTCGAAGTTATGGGTAGGAAGTGTGGAGATATAGCGCTTTACGCGTCTCTTGCAGGTGGTGCAGAGTTCTGTTTAACGCCCGAAGCACCGTTTGATATTAAAGAAATTTCAAAGACTTTAGTAAAGAGCCGTAAGCGTGGAAAAACTTCAAATATGATAATTTTTGCCGAAGGTGCAGGTGATAGGGAAGAAATTTGCAAGGAACTTGAAAGTTTAACTGGTCTTTCCGTTAAAACTACCACTCTTGGCTACGTTCAACGCGGTGGCGCACCCACTATGGCGGATAGAGTTTTAGCGGCTCGCATGGCGGTTAAAGCGGTTGACCTTATGATAGAAGGCAAGACTAATCGCGCAGTTGGCGTTAAAGATAATCAAATATTCGATATGGATATAAGCGAAGCGTTATCCGTTAAACATAAGTTTAACGACGAGCTTTATAACATTATGAATATACTAGCAAGATAAATTAAATTTCATTTACAATCAAAAGGAGATAAAAACAATGAAAAATTTAGTTGGCGCAGCGATGTTTGCGCAATCAGGTGGTCCTACTTCAGTTATAAATGCAAGTGCAGCGGGCGTATTTATCGAAGCGTTAAAGCAAGATAAAATTACAGCGGTTTACGGTGCTGCTCACGGCATTAAGGGTGTTTTAGAAGAAGATTTTTACGATATTTCTAAAGAAGATGAAAAAGAACTCTTACTTTTAAAGAACACCCCGTCTTCCGCGCTCGGCTCGGTAAGATATAAACTTAAAGACGCTAAGAAAGACGATACCGATTACAAGCGTATCGTAGAAGTATTTAAAAAGTACAATATCCGTTACTTCTTCTACAACGGCGGTAACGACAGTATGGATACTTGTAACAAAATTTCTAAATATATCAAAAAGTCTGGTTGGGATTGCAACGTAATCGGCGTTCCCAAGACTATTGATAACGACCTTTTCGGTACTGACCATTGCCCCGGTTTTGCATCTGCTGCAAAATACATCGCTACTACCGTTATGGAAGTATGCTTAGACGCTAAGGTTTACGATACTCCGATGATTTGCGTTATTGAAGCGATGGGTAGAAACGCAGGTTGGCTTACCGCATCTTCAGTTCTCGCTGGTTATAAGGGCTTAGGTCCAGACCTTGTTTACCTTCCCGAAGTTGCTTTCGATATCAACAAATTCGTTGCCGACGTTAAGGGCGTTCTTGCTAGAAATAACAACAAGTGTATCGTAGTCGTTTCAGAAGGTATCAAAGATAAAGATGGCAAACTCGTTTGTGAATCGGTTGGTGCAGTTGCGAGAGACAGTTTTGGTCACGCACAACTCGGTGGCGTAGCGGCTACTCTTGCTAACCTTTTAAAAGCAGAAACTGGTTACAAAACTAGAGCGGTTGAACTTTCTCTTATGCAAAGATGCGCAGCGCACCTTGCTTCTAAAACCGACGTTGAAGAAACGTTTAGAGCAGGTCGTGAAGCGGTTAAAGCGGCAGTTCGTGGAACTACTGATAAAATGGTCGTATACAAACGCGTTGAAGATAAGAACGGCAACTATAAGTGCAAGTACTCAATGGTTAACCTTAAACTTGCCGCTAACACTGAAAAGACCGTTCCTCTTGAATGGATTACGAACGACGGAACTTATATCTCCAACGAGTTCGTAACTTATGCGCTTCCGCTTATTCAAGGCGAAGCAAAAGCACCAGTTGAAGACGGACTTCCCAGATTTGCTAAACTTAAAAAAGTTCAAGCAGGTAAAAAGTAAAATAATTAAAAACTCCGCAAAATGCGGAGTTTTTTAAATTTATTCTATTTAGTTAAAGTAAGTTTTATAAATCATTTCAACGATTTTTAAGTGTTCGCCTTGAAAGACGCTAGGCCAGTTTCTAACGTGCATACCCATAGTTATAGTTACGTTATTTTTCCTATCAACTAGCGCGTAACTACCGGCAGCGCCGTCCCAACCAAATTCGCCTACTGGAAGACCGTAAGGCGTAGGGATTTTTCTCGTTCTAACGCCAAGTCCGTAGCCGTAATCACCGCCTTGAATACAAGCGTAACTGTTTTGAATTTTAAAGTTAGAAGTTTGTTCTTTGGTCATTAAATCAAGCGTTTCTTCCTTTAAAAGTTTTCCGTTTACTAGGCCTTGTAAAAATAAGGAATAACCTTTAACAGTTCCTTTAAGCCCACCGCCACCGCTTTCGTATGAGGGGTGGTTTGCCCAAGCAACTTCTTTATAGGTGTAGGGAACTACCTTTCCGCTTTCAGCGTAGTAGAGTTTTTCATAGCCTTTGCTATCACATTTAAACGTCATCGTTTCAATGCCAAGCGGTTTAAAAATATTTTCATAAACGAAATCTGAAAATTTTAATCCGCTAACAACTTCGATAACGCCACCCAAAACGTCGTGACACAAACTGTAAGCAAACTTTTCACCAGGCTCGAAACCTAAGGGAGACTTTACTATTTCTTCAATGATATCTAAAGTTGTTGACAAGGGGTTTTTCTCAAACCTAGATTTTATAAACTCGGTGTCAAAGTTATAGTTAAGCCCAGCGGACATTGTAAGAAGGTGTTTTATGGTAACTTTATTTTGCGGTTTTACCTTCTTGCCGTTCTTTATCAAAAAAACGTCGTTAAAGCAGGGTAGAAACTTAGAAACTTCGTCGTCAAGCGATAATTTTCCGCGTTCAACTAGCATCATCGTAGCAACTGCGGTGATAACTTTAGAACACGAGTACATATAGAGTTTTTCGTTGCCAGTAGCGCTGTTTTGAGCGTTTGTAAAGTAGCGAAAAACTTCAGTTTCGCCCTTGGTTACTAAAACGTCGAAATATGGAATTTTCTTTTCTTTGATAACTTTGTTATCAATATACGATTTTACGTCCATAATTGTAATTAAAATGCGGAGCAAATCGCTCCGCATAATGCGCCTTAAACTGCGCCTTGAGATTTCATTGCTTCCGCAACTTTCATAAAGCCAGCGATGTTTGCGCCTGCCATATAGTTGCCGGGCATACCGTACGCCTTAGAGTAGTCGTCACACGCCTTGAAGATGGAAACCATAATTCCGTGAAGTTTTTCGTCAACTTCTTCAAAACTCCAAGAAAGTCTCATGCTGTTTTGAGTCATTTCTAAGCCCGAAGTTGCAACGCCACCGGCGTTTGCCGCTTTTGCAGGGCCGTAGAGCATTTTCTTATCGAAATATACGTTAATTGCTTCGGGGGTAGAAGGCATATTTGCACCTTCTGAAACGCAGTAGCAACCGTTGTTTGCAAGAGCGAGAGCGCCTTCGCCGTCAAGTTCGTTTTGAGTAGCGCAGGGAAGAGCGATATCGCACTTAACGGTCCAAACGCCTTTAGAACCTTCGTGGTATTCAGCGTTAGGTCTATATTTAAGGTATTCGCTAATTCTCTTTCTTTCAACTTCCTTAATTTGCTTAACTGCTTTAAGGTCGATACCGTCTTTATCATAGATATAGCCGTTAGAATCGGAAAGGGTAACGACCTTTGCACCGAGTTCAGTAGCCTTTTCGCAAGCGTAGATAGCAACGTTACCAGAACCGGAGATAACTACCGTTTGACCGTCAAACGACTTGCCGTTTGCTTTGAGCATTTCTTGAGTGAAGTAGCAAAGACCGTAGCCAGTTGCTTGAGTTCTAGCAAGAGAACCGCCGAAAGTTAAGCCTTTACCAGTTAAAACGCCGGTAAATTCATTTCTAATTCTCTTGTATTGACCGAAGAAATAGCCAACTTCTCTCGCGCCAACGCCGATATCGCCGGCGGGAACGTCTAAATCTGCACCGATATGGCGGTAAAGTTCAGTCATAAAACTTTGGCAGAACTTCATAATTTCCGCATCGGACTTGCCCTTAGGATCAAAGTCAGAACCACCTTTGCCACCGCCCATAGGAAGAGTGGTAAGGCTGTTTTTAAATGTTTGTTCAAAACCTAAGAATTTGATAATTGAAAGGTTAACCGACGGGTGAAGACGGATACCGCCTTTGTACGGACCGATTGCGCTGTTGAATTGAACTCTAAAACCGCGGTTTACTTGAATATTTCCGTTATCGTCAATCCAGGGAACGCGGAAAATAATTTGTCTTTCAGGTTCAACGAGCCTTTCGATAACGCCTGATTTAACAATGTCAGGGCGTTGTTCGATAACTGGTTGTAAAGTTACGAATACTTCGGTAACGGCTTGGATAAATTCCGGTTCGTTCGGATTTCTTTTCTTAACCGCTTCGAGTACGTTTACAAGATATTCGTTAGTGAGTTTCATAAAAGTCTCCTTAAAATTTACTATAATTTTAATAAGTATATTACAAACGCGTAAATTTTGCAATATTTTTTTATATATTTTTCAATTTTGCTCGCAAAGACCGTACAATAATGAAAAAATGTTTTTATTTTTAATAAAAATATGTTACAATGACTATATGGAAAAGAGAATTATTGCAATCGGCGGTGGCGATATGAAGGAAAAAACCACCATAAAAATTGACGAATACATAGCAAACTTAGCGAAAATTCACGCCGGCGATAAAAGGGCTTACGGTTTATATGTTGGCACTGCATCGCATGATTTTATGCCTGCTTTTAACACTTTTAGAAAGACTTACACTTCTGTTTTCGATATAAAGGCGGATTGTTTGCTACTTGAAAACGTTGAAACGAGCGACGAGAGAATTGACGAGAAACTCTCTAAAGCCGATTTTATCTACGTTAGCGGTGGCGATACCTTATATATGCTTAAAAAGTGGAAAGAAAGGGGGCTTATCGAAAAACTTATTTCCGCATACGAACGCGGTGTTATAATAACGGGTAGATCTGCCGGTGCTATTTGTTGGTTTGAAACGATGTATACCGACAGCGAGATTTTAAACGGCGATAGTGAAGAGTATAAGTTATATAACGGTTTAGGCATTTTAAAAGGCGTTTGTTCTCCGCATTTTAATTTTAGAGAAAAAGACTTAATAAATGCAATAATTGACAATAATATTGAAAGCGTTTACGGAATTGAAGATAATTCCGCTCTAGAATTTGTGAACGGCGAGCTTACAAAAAGTATATCAAGTGGCGGTCAAAGTTACTTAATTACTAACATCGGCGGTCAAATTCACAAAAAAGTGCTTTAATTTCACGCTACTATCACAAGACTAATTTATCATATAAGTACAAAACTTATAAAGGTGGAATGATTATGAAAAAAATACTTATAGTTGACGATGAAGAAAAGATAAGAGAGGTCGTAAAGGAATACGCTGAATTTGAAGGTTACGAGTCGGTAGAGGCAAGTGACGGTATGGAAGCGGTAAAACTTGCTAAAGATTACGATTTCGACCTTATCATTATGGATATAATGATGCCTAAGCTCGACGGTTTTTCGGCAGTTAAGGAAATAAGAAAATTTAAAGACGTTCCAGTTATTATGCTTTCTGCTAGAACTGAAGAGTACGATAAACTTTTTGGTTTTGAACTCGGTGCTGACGATTACGTTGTTAAACCGTTTTCGCCAAAAGAACTTATGGCGAGAGTTAACGCAGTTATAAAGCGCAAGGACGCTACCGTTCCAGGCGTTATCGACGAGGCGAAGTTCGGTGGCTTAGTTATCGATTTTGCAGGTCGCAACGTTTACGTTGATGGTGAAAAGGTTTCACTTACGCCTAAGGAATACGATTTATTATACTATTTCGTTAAAAACGTTGGAATAGCCCTTTCTCGTGAAAGGCTTTTAAGAGAAGTTTGGAGTTACGATTATTTTGGTGATGATAGAACGGTTGATACGCACATTAAAATGCTTCGTTCTAGCATTAAAGAATACCGTAAATATATAATTACTTTAAGAGGAGTAGGTTATAAATTCGAGCCGTGAAAAAAAGATTAAATTTTAATAGGCTTCGCAATAAAGTCTGGCTATATTTCGTAATATTTACCGTCGTGCTGGTTTTTTTAATTTGGCTATTGCAGACGGTATTTTTCGAATACAATTATCAACGAGTTCGCGGATCGACTATGAGTGTGTACGGTGAACTTCTCGTTAAGGATATAGAAACGGAGTCCTCTGTTAAAACTGAACACGTTTCCAGTCTTAATGAAGAAGGCATAGAAGTTTTGCACGTAAGCGAAATCAACGGTGAAATCCGCGTTTTTTACCCTAAAAACGCACATCTTAGCAATTTCTACTATCAATTTTTAGGTGCTTTAATATCAAAACTTAACGTTGAAGATATCGATTCACACAGTGGTGAAGCAAAGCTTGATTCTGGCGAGAGAATATTGTATACGATAAAAAGGGTTGATACTGGCGTTGCAGACGAATACGTGTTTCTTTCCACGTCAATGTCGACGGTAGAAGATGCAGTTTACGTATTAAGAAGGCAACTGTTTTCAGTTGCAGCAGTCGTAATCGTCGTATCGCTATTCGTATCGTATATAATGGCGGAAAGAATTTCTCGCCCGATAGACAATATGAGTGCTATGGCGGACAAGTGGTCAAAGGGCGACGAAGAGGTTTTGTTTAGGGGTGGTTCGTATACGGAAATTGACGAACTTGCCACTGCGCTTAACAAAGCAAAAACCGAAGTTAACAAAAGTAGTAAACTTCAACGAGATTTAATGGCAAACGTTTCTCACGACCTAAAAACTCCGCTCACGATGATTAAAGCTTATGCCGAAATGATAAAAGACATTTCGGGTGACAATAAGGAAAAACGAGATAAACATACGAAAGTTATAATTGAAGAAGCCGACAGGCTTGCACTACTTGTTAACGATATTTTAAACTTATCTAAACTTCAATCGGATACTTATCAACTTGAAAACAAGAAAGTAAATTTATCAATGCTCGTTGAGGCGGTTGTTAATAGATTCGACGCAATTCTTTTAGAAAAAGGCTATAAAATAGAAAGAGATATCGTAAAAGACGTTTACGTTTTCGTCGACGAGAAAAAAATTGAAGAAGTAATATACAACTTAATTGGAAACGCCGTTAACTACGCAGGCGAGAATAAGACCGTAAAAGTATTTTTAAGCCGAGAAAACGATGACGTTTCACTTGAAATTATCGACGACGGCGTAGGCATTGATAGCGAAAAAATTCAAACTATTTGGGATAGATATTTAAGGTATTCCGAAACCCATCATCGCGCTGTAAAAGGCACTGGCTTGGGTCTTTCAATCGTAAAGGCGATTTTGGACGCGCACAACCTTGATTACGGCGTTGTAAGTAAGGAAGGGGTAGGAAGCAATTTCTACGTTTTATTCAAAGCTTTGCCCGAAATTTTAGGAGGGGAAACTGATGAGTAAAGATTTTTTAAGACTTAAAAACCATGATGAACACGACTCGTCGGTTAACAAATATTCAGCAAAATCACACGCTAAACGCAAGGTAAATCAAAGAGGTGAAAATTCGGCAATAGGGTTACTTATTGATGAAGTTTACGATTATCAAAGTAAGAGTTTAATATCTGAAGAGTACGTTAAAAAGCCTAAAATTTTAGATTCTATCGTATTTTCTTTCATTTACTTAGCGGTGCTAATGCTACTTTTGATATTCGTTAGCGCATCTACTAGTATATTTTCCGTTTTCGTTTTAGCAATAGTCTCGGCACTGTTTATCCCAACTTCGTTCGTCTACTTTTTTTATAGGCTTGACGCTAGGGGAAAGTTAAGGTTTTCCTCCGTAGTTTATTATTTCGTATTTGGTTTTATATCATTTTTAATAATAAAGTTTGCTTTTGATAAAATTATAAGTTTATCAACTGACTTTTATTTTTACGCCGTAACGATAAAGTGTATCGTAGAACTAATCGTTATGATCACGTCTTCTGTGTTACTGGTAAAAACTAGGGCAAACTGTTCTCGAACAACGGCAATTTTAATTACTTCGGCCGTAGCGTCGGGATACGCTTTGGCAGAGGCGCTCAGCAACAATTTATACGCAATGTTAATAAGTGTTGAAGTTCACCAGTTTGGTTCAACGGTTGGCGCGCTTATAAACGTAAGCTCGTTCGTTAATGCTTCGGCTGAAAATTTAATATCACAACTTTCTACCACCTCGTTTTTAAATTCATTGCTACTTGTAATGTTGGCGGTTATAATTACCGATATTATTACGACTGAGGACGTACCTATTGGAAGAAGAACGATAACGACGTTATTTACCTTCTTGTTTTGTTGTATGACCTACGTTTTAACTAAAATTAACACGCCTTTTAACACGCTTGCGATTTTATACGACGCGTTATCGCTCGGCTGTACGCTTTACTTGTTTGCAAGAATGATAAATTCGTGTATCCGCGAAGAAAAATATGAATAAAATTACGGCGATTTTCGCCGTAATTTTTACTAATCGTATAAAAATGATTGCAAAAAAAGAAAAATAGTGTTAGTATAATATGGAAATGGCCTCATGGTCAAGAGGTTAAGACGTTGCCCTCTCAAGGCAAAATCAGGGGTTCAATTCCCCTTGGGGCTACCATTTAAAAAGCGAACCACATTTGTGGCTCGCTTTTATTATAAGTTTAGTGGGGAATTGAACGGGTTGGTAGTCGCAACTTAAAAGTATAAAATTTTAATATAGTTTGCGACCAAACAGTGGACACCCACTGTTTGCAACCCCGGCGTGATAGCAACCACAACGTGGCGTAAGTTTAGCCTACGGCTAAATTGCGGAGCAATTCCCCTTGGGGCTACCATTTAAAAAGCGAACCACATTCGTGGCTCGCTTTTTTTATGTAAGTTTAATTTTATAATAATTCATTCTTTTCGGGCATGTATTTGTGGTAGCGCTTGGGCATATACGTTCTCATTAAACGTTCGTTTGCTCGCTCTTTAATAAACACGCTGTCGTAATAGGTTTTGAAAAGTTTTGAAAACTCGTCGGCTATAGTTAACTCGTCAACCTTTTGTCTAACGGTCTTAGTTTTTCCGTCGCAGTATGCAGAGAGAACGTCGTGGTTTAAGTCGTGAAGTATAAACGGCATATTTTTAAACCTTGACACGAAGTGGGGAAGTATCATAGTGTTTATATCGCTATCGGGAAAGTACTTTGCGTAGTAAATGCCGTTTTCCGCCTTTGAAAAACGGATAAAACCTTTAAATCTATGAACTTCAAGTTCAACTCTCGATACGAGTTTGTCAAAGTTAAAAACGTCCTTGTCGGTAAGTTTATCGTAAATTGATTTTCCCGCGTCTATCGTTTTAACGATATAGTTAAAAATTACCGTGTGTTTAGCGCTATCGCCACTGCGAATTGCAATAAATATCCTTTCTAGTTCACGTTTTGGTAGAATTTTATAAAGTTTATTAAAAACTCGCTCGGCTTTTTCAGGCTCGGTTTTAACGCTTATAACTTCTTCTAAAAGTTCAAGTTGAACGTCTCCGTCCGTCACCGCGGACGGAAATTTTTTTATAAGATACGAATTGAATACTGCCGTCAGTATTCCGTCAATAGTTCCGTCAATTAAATATATCATAATTCCCCCGTTAAAACCGACGCTGTTATCTGTGGCGTTGAAAATAGTGAAAGTTGTTCGGCGGTCTCTGAAACTAAGTTGAGTTTTAAAGAGTTAGTAACGGTTAATTCCTTAGTCGAGCCGAAAAATTTACCGCTTAAAGTTATAAAATGAATTGCTCTTTTTAGTGAAATTTTCATCTTCAAAAGGTCTTCAAGTGAAAGCCTTCCGTAGCGCCTTGCCGATATTATTTTATACGCGCTTTTTACGCCTATCCCAGGTATTCTAATAAGCTGTTCAAGGCACGCCGTGTTCACGTCAACTGGGAAAAATTCGGGGTGCTTTATAGCCCAAGCGCACTTTGGGTCGTAGTCGAGAGAAAGGTTCTCGTTTTCGGCTAATAATTCGCTAACTTTGAAGCCGTAAAACCTAATTAACCAGTCGGCTTGATAAAGCCTATGTTCTCGCAAAAGTCCCGCAGGCTCGGTGGGTAGAAGCGATGACGTTACGACTGGAACGTAAGATGAAAAATACACGCGTTTAAGGGCAAATTTGCCGTATAACGCCTGCGTTAAATTTAGAATTTGCCCGTCTTTTTCGGGGCTTGCGCCAACAATTAGTTGAGTGGTTTGACCGGCTGGTAAAAACTTGCTTTTAAAAGATAATCTATCTTTTTTTTCATCGCGTAAAAGTCCTATCGGCACAACTATGTTTTTCTTAGTTTTTTGCGGTGCTAAAAGCCTTAAACTTTGCTCGCTTGGAAGTTCCACGTTAAAACTCATTCTGTCAACTAGTTCGCCCGCTCGCATTATAAGTTTCGAGTCAGCGCCGGGGATACCTTTTAGGTGAATGTAACCGTGAAAACCGTAGAGTTTTCTAAGTTTTATAACGGTTTCTAAAAGCAGTTCCATCGTGTAATCTGGGTTTTTGTAAACGGCGGACGATAAAAATAGCCCTTCAATGTAATTTCGCTTATAAAATTCCATCGTAAGTTCGCAAATTTCAGTAGGGGTGGCGATTGCTCTCGGGGTGTCGTTTGAACGCCTATTTATACAGTAAGCGCAGTCGTAAACGCAGTAGTTGGTCATTAAGATTTTAAGTAGCGATATGCACCTTCCGTCCTTTGTAAACGAGTGGCAAATTCCACCTTTACAAGCGTTGCCTATACCGCCTAAGTTTTTTCGATTGCTACCAGACGACGAGCACGAAACGTCAAACTTTGCAGCGTCGGATAATATTTGCAATTTTTCCGCAGTTATCATAAAAACTCCCAAATACGAACATTTGTTCATATTGTACACTATAAAAAAGAAAAAGTCAAACGTTTGTTTGTATTTTATAAATAAAATTTATACGCCGTTAGGGGATAAAAGATTGACAATTTATTTTAATATGTTTAAAATAGTTATATAAAATATAATTTGGAGATTATTATGGCTGAACTTATGGGTAACTTGCGCCGTACCGATTACTGCGGTTCTTTCGATATTGAAAGTGCAGGCAAGGAAGTAATCGTTTGCGGTTGGGTGCAAAAAAGAAGAAACTTAGGTAGTTTAATTTTCATTGATTTAAGAGATAAGACGGGTATCGTTCAAGTAGTGTTCGATAGTTCTGAAAACGCTGAAATTTTCGATAAGGCAGGCGCTTTGCGTTCGGAATTCGTTATTATGGTGAAGGGTATCGTTCGCGAAAGGTCTAACAAAACCGATAAAATCAAGACGGGTGCTATTGAAATTTTAGCGAGCGAACTCAAAATTTTATCGGAAGCGGACACTACGCCGTTTGAAATTGTTGACGATAATGACGTTAACGAGAATTTAAGGCTAAAATATAGGTATCTTGACCTTCGCCGTCCAACGTTACAAAACAATCTTTTCGTTCGCCACAAGGTATGCAAGGCAACGAGAGATTATCTTGATTCGCTTGATTTTACAGAGATTGAAACGCCGATGCTTGGCAAGTCTTCTCCAGAAGGCGCGAGAGAATATCTCGTTCCGTCGAGAATTCACCCCACGTGTTTTTACGCGTTACCACAATCTCCACAACTTTATAAACAACTCTTGATGGTATCTGGTTTTGATAGGTACTATCAAATTACCAAGTGTTTCCGTGATGAAGACTTGAGAGCAAACCGTCAACCCGAATTTACTCAAATCGATATTGAAATGAGTTTCGTTGAAAAGATTGAAGACGTTTTATATCCCATTGAAGGTTTGGTAAAATCGATTTTCAAACAAACTATCGGTCTTGATTTAGGTGCGGAACACTTCCGTCAAATGCCGTATCGCGAAGCGATGGAACGCTTTGGTTCGGACAAGCCCGACACTCGTTTTGGCTTAGAACTCGTTGACGTTTCGGACATTGCTAAAAATATTGATTTTAGAGTGTTTAGCGACGCGCTCGCTATAAACGGCATCATAAAGGGTAGCGTTAGAGCGATCAACGCTAAGGGTTTTGCATCTAAACTTTCAAGAAAGGATATCGACGGTTTAGTTGAATATGTTAAAACTCTCGGCGCGAAAGGTCTTGCTTGGCTTTCTTATCCGGAAGGTGGGGAAATCAAGGGTTCGTTCCTTAAATTCTTGACTGAAGAAAACGTTAAAGAACTCAGCGACAGACTTAACTTTGAAGAAGGCGACGTGTTGTTCTTTGCTGCCGATAAAGATTACGTCGTATTCAACACCCTTGGCGGTTTAAGACTTTACCTTGGCGAAAAGTACGGCCTTATCGATAAAAACACTTACGACGTCTTGTGGGTAACCGAGTTCCCGATGTTTGATTACAGCGAAGAAGAAGATCGTTTCGTAGCCGTTCACCATCCGTTTACGTCACCTATGGACGAAGACTTTGAACTTTGTTCAACCGAGCCTATGAAGGCAAGGGCAAAGGCTTACGATATCGTTATCAACGGCCAAGAAGCCGGCGGTGGTACGGTTAGAATTCACAGAAGAGAAGTTCAAGAAAAGATGTTCTCGATTTTAGGCTTTACACCCGAAGATATCAAAGAGAGATTTGGTTTCTTCGTGGACGCGTTCCGTTACGGTGCACCCCCGCACGGCGGTTTAGCGCTCGGTCTTGATAGACTCGTTATGCTTTTGACAAAAACAGAATCAATCAAAGAAGTTATAGCGTTCCCCAAGGTTCAAACTGCATCTTGCTTAATGACGGGCGCTCCCGACTTGGTTGAAGAAAAACAACTTCGCGAACTTCACGTTCAACCCATTGAAAAAAAATAATATTATGAAACTAGTGTTTTTTGGTGATTCTATAACCGATGCAAGCCACGTTATCGATTCAAAAATTCCAAACCTGACTTACGGGTGTGGTTACGTTCTTTTTGCTAAAGCAAAACTCGTTGAAAACGAGCTTGATTTTGAGGTGGTTAATCGCGGGGTTGCAGGTCAATGCACAAAAGATTTAATAGAAAGGTTTGAGAGTGACGTAGTTTCTGAACAGCCTGACGTTTTGACTATGCTAGTTGGCGCTAACGATTTTTGGTTTGGGCTCGATTTGTTTAGGGAAAGATACGAAACTTTGATTTCTCTATTTAAAGAGCGTTTACCAAACACCAAAGTTATTTTAATGCAACCTTTCGTATTAAAAGGCTATCACTCAGATAGTAGAAACGGCGTTTATCACAAAATTAGAGAGTACGCTAAAATCGTTGACGAGATTGCCTTAAAATACGGTTATCCTTACGTTGAACTTCAAAAACCGCTTGACGAAATTGCTCAAAAGGTTGGCGAAGAGGCTCTTTTGTACGACGGAATTCATCCAAACGTTTACGGTGCTAAGTTTTTAGCGGATAAATGGTTTGAAGTTTTTAGGAGTATATTATGAAAATAGTTTTTTTAGGTGATTCTATAACCGACGCTGGTCGCAACGCGACTCACTATATGCCGAATTTTAAATACGGTTACGGTTACGTGTTCTTATTAAAGTCTGCGCTTAGCAAAAAAGCCCCTTTGAAATACGAGATTGTCAACGTTGGTATTAGCGGTAATAGAATAGTTGACTTACTTGCGAGAATTAAGCGTGACGTTTGGAATGAAAATCCCGACGTTATTAGTATTTTGGTCGGCGTTAACGACGTTTGGCACGAAATTCAAAACAAAAACGGCGTTGAAATCGATAGATTTGAAAAATACTATCGCGATATTATTGAAGAGAGCAGGAAAAGACTTCCAAACTGCAAGTTAATCATGCTTGAACCCTTCGTTTTAAAGGGCGAGGCAACCGAACAGAAAATCGACGAATTTTTAAAGGTTAAAGATTACGCTAAAGTGGTTAGAAAACTTGCAAAAGAATACGATATTCCCTTCGTTGAACTTCAAGAAGAATTCGACGCGCTCGCTGAAAAGTACGGTGTTAAACCTTTGCTTTGGGACGGCGTTCATCCCGACGTTTTCGGCGCAACCGTTATCGCGGATAAGTGGCTCGAAGTTTTCAATAAAGAAATTGATAATTAAAATAAAGCCTTCGGAAATTCCGAAGGTTTTTTCGTATACAAAAACTTTTTTCGGTCAATAATACCGTAGGAGGTTTTTTATTATGGAACTTATAAAAAGTAAAACTTACGAAAATTTGAAAAAGGCTTACATTGCCGAGTGTTCGGCGAGAACTAGATACGAGTTCGTTGAATACGGTCAACGCGCGGCAGGGTATGAGGGTTTGGCGCAAATAACCGACAAAATCGCATACCAAGAATTTAATCACGCAAGAATGCTTTACACTCACATTGAAGACGCAACGAAAGGCGTTATCGACAACGAGCAAATTTCAGTTACTTTGCCTTTTAGGCAAAAGTGGGATATAGTCGAGAACTTAAAGTTCACGGCGGAAGACGAAGAAGACGAGGCAAAGTTTTATCAAAAAGCGGTTAAAACGGCTAGGGAAGAAGGCTTTCCCGAGATTGCAGCGCTATTTGAAATGATAAGAAAAGTCGAACTTAAACACAAGAAGATTTTCCTTTATTTATACGAAAAAATGAAAGACAAAAAACTCTTTAACAGCGAAAGGGAAAAAGAGTGGATTTGTTCTTCGTGCGGTCACTCGATTAAGGCGACTACCGCTCCCGAAAAATGCCCGCTTTGCATGGCAAAACGCGAAACTTTTTGCATAACTCTTCCTAAAGAACTCGCAACGTGCTAAGGTGAATTATGGACGATAAAAAAGTTAAAAAACTCGACGATAAAAGTTACGAAGAGTTCATAAAAGAACTAGTAGGCGAAGAAAGCGTAGAGATTGTTGAACCGCAAAAAAAAGACTGAAAGCATACCCTTTTGGGTATGTTTTTTATTTTAAGCACTATATATTGTGTAAAAATTGCAAAAATGTATAAAATATATTGCTTAAAAGGTAGCAAAAATGAAAAAAATGTGTTATAATTTTATAAATTATAATTTTTAAATTCAAGGTGTTTTATGCTTAAGAGAATTTGTATTAAAGAAATTTATCAAAACCCCGAACTTTTCGGCGGTAAGGAAATAACGGTTGCAGGCTGGGCTAGAACTATTCGTGACAGTAAGGCTTTCGGCTTTATCGAACTTAACGACGGTAGTTTTTTCAAGAGCGTTCAAATAGTTTTTGAAAGGGCAAAAGTTGGTAATTACGATGAGATTGCGAAACAAAACGTAGGCGCGTCCTTAATCGTTAAAGGCACGGTTATCTTAACCCCCAACGCTAAGCAACCTTTTGAAATCAACGCAAGCGAAATTGCGGTTGAAGGAACGTCTACTCCCGATTATCCTTTACAAAAGAAAAGACACTCTGTTGAGTATTTGAGAGAAATTGCTTATCTTAGACCGAGAACTAATATGTTCAGCGCGGTGTTTAGAGTTAGAAGTGAAGCGGCTTTTGCAATTCATCAATATTTTAATCAAAACGGTTTCGTATACGTTCACACTCCGCTTATTACGGGTTCTGACTGCGAGGGCGCAGGCGCAATGTTCCAAGTAACCACGCTTGACCTTAACAACGTTCCTAAAAAAGAAGACGGCTCGGTTGATTATAAGCAAGATTTCTTTGAAAAACCTGCAAGTTTAACGGTATCCGGTCAACTTTCCGCTGAGGCGTACGCTTTGGCGTTTGGTAAAGTTTACACCTTTGGTCCAACGTTTAGAGCAGAGCGTTCAAACACCGCTCGCCACGCGTCGGAATTTTGGATGATAGAGCCGGAAATGGCGTTCTGTGATCTTCAAGGGGATATGGACGTTGCCGAAGGTATGGTTAAATACGTTATTAGCCACGTAATGAAAACTTGCAAGGAAGAACTTGAATTCTTCAACAATTTCGTTGACAAGGGCTTGCTTGAAAGACTTAATAACGTCGTAAATAACGATTTCGTAAGGCTTACTTACACCGAAGCAATCGATATTTTAACACCAGTTAAAGATAGATTTGAGTATCCTGTCTTCTGGGGTTGCGACCTTCAGTCCGAACACGAGAGATATATAACTGAAGAAGTTTTCAAAAAGCCGGTATTCTTAACTGATTATCCCAAGGAAATTAAGGCTTTCTATATGAGGCTTAACGACGATGGTAAGACGGTTGCCGCATCCGACCTTTTAGTTCCGGGCATCGGTGAACTTGTAGGCGGTTCTCAAAGAGAAGAGCGTGAAGACGTTTTAAGGGCGAGAATTAACGAACTTGGGCTTAAAGAGCAAGATTACGACTGGTATATCAATTTGAGAAAGTTCGGCGGTACTAAGCACGCTGGTTTCGGCCTTGGTTTTGAAAGAATGGTAATGTACCTTACGGGTATTGCTAACATTCGTGATTCAATACCGTTCCCGAGAACAGTTTCAAATCTTGAGTTCTAAGGAGTTATTATGAAAATATTATTAGATGCTTTCGGTGGAGATAATTCGCCGTTAGAAGTGGTTAAAGGCGCGGTTGAATACGTTAGCGAAGGCGGTAAAGCCGAAGTTTGCTTAGTTGGTAAAGAAGACGTAGTTAAGCAAATTATCAAAGATAACGGTTTAAGCGACAAGAATTTAACCTTTATGAACGCTACCGAAGTTATAACTTGCGAAGAAGCGCCCACCGACGCGTTCAAGAAAAAGCCCGATTCGTCCATTACCGTTGGTATGAAGGCTTTAAAGACTGGGGAATACGGCGCGTTCGTTTCCGCAGGCTCGACTGGTGCGGTACTTACCGCGGGCGTATTAGTTGCGGGTAGACTTAAAGGCGTTAAAAGACCTGGTCTTGGCACGGTAATGCCTACCGTTGCTGGAAATCCCACTTTCTTTATGGACTGTGGCGCAAACGCTGAGTGCAAGCCCGAATTTATGGTTCAGTTTGCAATTATGGGCGACGCGTATATGAAAAAGGTTTACGGCGTAAAGAGCCCTAGAATAGGTTTATTATGCAACGGAACGGAAGAAGAAAAGGGTAGTCCCTTAACTCACGCCGTTTACAATGCGTTAAAACAAGTTGAAGGAATCAACTTTATCGGCAACGTTGAGGGTAGAGATATCTTATCTGGCAACTGCGACGTCGTGGTTACCGACGGTTTTAGCGGTAACGTAGCCGTTAAATCTATCGAGGGCGCTGCTAAGTGCATTATTGCGGTTCTTAAAAAGAATATAATGAGTTCTTTCAAGGCAAAACTTGGGTTCCTTTTTATGAAAAAGGCGTTCAAGAACACCATGAAAGAAATGGATTACAATAGGCGTGGCGGTGCGGTATTATTAGGCGTTAACGGCGTTATTTGCAAGGCTCACGGCTCGTCTAAAGCACCTGCTATCAAGGCTGCGTTATTCCAAGCGGAAACGGCAATCGTTAACGACGTTAAGGCGGAAATTTCCGCAAGGCTTACCGATGAAAAGTTAAGCCTTATAAAGTACGAGTAATATGATTTTCAATTTAACTTCAGTCCAACGTAAAATAGGCTACGAGTTCAAAAACCCCGAAGTTTTAAGAGTTGCGTTCACGCACGCGTCCTTTTCCAACGAAAAAAAGGGGGAGAAAAACAACGAGCGCTTAGAATTTTTAGGCGACAGCGTTCTTGGGTTTATAGTTACCGATTATCTCTTTAGAAACAGTCGTGACGACGAGGGGGATATGACGGAAAACAAGCAACTCATAGTATCGTTTAAGCCTTTATCGAGCGCGTGCAAGCGTTTAAAACTTCACGAAGAGTTAATCGTTGGCGAGAACGTTACGGTTACTGAAAAGTTACAAGAGAATTTAATGGAAGCGGTTATCGGCGCTATATATCTAGACGGTGGAATTGAAGAAGCAAAGAAATTTATTTATAATAATATTATAAATAAAATTAAACTCAAAACTTCAAAACAACCGATAGACTATAAAAGTAAACTCAACGAACTGTCTTCTAAAAAGAGATTTTCCGTCGCTTACGAAACGGTGGCGAAAAAGGGTATGGATAACGATCCAACTTTTACGGTAAGTTTGTTCATAGACGGTAAAAAGGTTGCTTCGTCAACCGCAAAGGGCAAGAAACAAAACGCCGAACAACTAGTTGCTAAAAAGGCGTTAGAGATAATAAAAAACAAAAAAAACGGGTAAAAAATGCTTAATTTCGAAAGAATAGAACTGCTCGGCTTTAAGTCGTTTGCAGACAAGGTTAAAATCGACCTTTTAGACGGTATCACCGCCATAGTAGGTCCTAACGGTTGCGGTAAGAGTAACGTAGCCGACGCGATTAGGTGGGTGCTTGGCGAACAGTCGGCAAAAACCCTTCGCGGTACGTCGATGCAAGACGTTATATTTAACGGAACGCAGTCAAGAAAATCACTTTCTTACTGCGAAGTTTCGCTTTACTTTAATAATACCGAAAAACTTTTCCCAAGTTTAGAGTATAACGAAGTAGTTATGACGAGAAAGTTATATCGTAGCGGTGAGAGTGAATACTATCTCAACCGTCAACCGTGCCGTATGAAAGACCTTATCGACGCGCTTCATGAGTGTGGCGTAAGTAAGGAAGGTTACACCATTATCGGTCAGGGCAAGGTGTCTGAAATTTTATCGTCGAAACCAGAAGATAGAAGGGCGATTTTCGAAGAGGCGGTAGGCATTGCTAAAACCAAGCGTGATAGAAAGGAAACTATGTCCAAACTTGCTAGGACTAACGACAATATTACCCGTGTTTCCGATATTATCACCGAGCGTGAACGCCAACTTGAACCGCTTAGAAAACAAGCGGAAAAAACCAGAGCAAACCGCGCGCTTTCAGAGCAACTTAAATTCCACGAAATTAACACTTATTTATATAAATACGAAAACGCTAACGAAACCAAGCGTAAAATTAACGATAGGATTAACGGTTTAACCGAAGAAATCGAAGCGAGAAAGAAAGAACTTAACGAAACTATCGCATTGTACAACGCACATCAAGACGAGATTAGAAGTGCGGACGAGTTTTTAAGGGCGCTCGGCAACGAGATAACAGATCGTTCAGTAGACCTTGAAAAGCAGTCGGGCGAAGCGAAAGTCTTTGCGGAAAAGGTGTCTTTCTTCCGTTCGGAAAACGAGCGTTTATCAAACGAAAACAAAGCGGGCAAAGATAAAATTCAAGAAAACGAAACTTTACTTTCCGCTAAAAAAGATTACTCGGTTAAAGTTAACGATGAAATTGATAAGTTAACTGAAAAATCCACGGAAATAAGCAAGAAAATAGCCTCTTTAACGGCTGAAATCACCAAGGGTGAAGACCT
The DNA here is from genome assembly GCA_045536835.1 of Christensenellaceae bacterium. GTDB lineage: Bacteria > Bacillota > Clostridia > Christensenellales > Borkfalkiaceae > HGM11412. Next base: position 12,699 of record JAZSOI010000019.1, on the reverse strand, counting down.
TGCTGAATCCGTTCAAAATCAAGTTATAAAGAGCGTTGAGTCGCTTGCCGATATCAACAAGAATTTAGGTGCGTTATCGTCCGAGCAGTCGGTTATTTCAAACCAACAAAAATTAATCGTTGAAAAGGTTAACTCGCTCGTTGATAAGTACACCGTTTTGTCCGTTGAAAACGAGCAAAATAAAGCCGACCTTAAAGTTACCGACGAGTTTATTGAAACTACTAAGGCGTCGATTAAGGATAGGGAAGAGAGCATTTCTTCAACCAACAAGTACATCGAAGCGGTTGACAATAAGATTTACGCGTTAAAAACAAAACTTACTGGTGAAGAAACGAGTTTAAGACTATATCAAGGTCTTAAAAACTCTTTCGACGGATATTCTCATTCCGTTAAGAGTTTAATGAACGCCGCTAAGGGTAACGCGGAACTTTCAAAGAAGATAAAAGGCGTAGTTGCGTCTATTATTTCAACTGAGAAAAATTACGAAACTGCGATTGAAACGTCGATAGGCGGTGCGCTTCAAAATATCGTTGCGGATAATCCTAACGACGCGGAATACATAATCAATTACCTTAAACGTACCGACGGTGGTAGGGTTACTATTCTTCCGGTTACTTCCGTTAAACCTAGATTTAACGGCTCGGAAATAACTTCTGCCGTTAAAGAAAAGGGTGCTTTGGGTTTTGCTAACGAACTAGTAAAATACGACGCGTACTTTGAAAACATCGTTCTTCATCTTCTTGGCAATACCTTAATTTGTGATAATTTACAAAACGCAACGATCATCGCTAAGAAATATCGATTTGCGTTCAAAATCGTTACACTTGACGGCGACGTGTTGTCGCAGTCGGGTTCAATGACTGGTGGTTCAAGAAGAAAGAGTGATGCTAACTTACTTGGCGTTGACCGTCAACTTGAAGAACTTCAAAGTGCTATTGAGAAAGACACTAAAGAAATTAACGTTCTAACTGCGAACAAAACTAATCTTTTAAGCCAAGTAAACGCCGAAGTTGAACTTTTAAACAAGGAAAACTTTGCTCTTAACGAAGCAAAGCAAAAAGCCCTTTCACTTCGTGAAAAAATCTCGGCAACTGAAAGAGTTTTAGCCGATACTCAAACTGAAATTGAGAAAAATAAAGACGATATTGCAGTTATTAGCAACCGTCTTAGCGAAATTTCGGTGGCGTACACCGATATAGAGGCTGGCAACGAAAAAATCAACAAGGAAAAAGAATCCGCTTCTAAATCTCAAACTGAACATCGCGAACTCTTCCAAGAACTTAGAAGACAGCGTGACGAAGTGTTGAAAGAAAACACGGAAGTTCAGTCAAGGCTTTCCTATCTTCGTTCCGAAGTTACTTCAACGAGCAGTGAAATTGAGCGTTTAAATGCTGAAATAGAGACCGTTAGGGCGAATATTAAGCAAAACGAAACCACTCAAGAAAACAACTTGACCATTATTGAAAACTTGACTAGAAAGGCTGAACAGGTTGCACTTTCCGCTGAAGATAAGAAAGTTTTAGAAGACTTGCGCCGCCAACAAGCAGAGTTTGACTTAAAGAAAGAAAAACTCAACGACCTTGTAGCGCAAGACAACTTAAAGCGTGACGTTTTACAAGCCGATATTGATAAAAACACCGAAAAGAGAGCGAACGAAGAAGTTAACTTAACTAAGGTGGACACCGAACTTGACTTTATGAGTCAAAATCTTTTCACGGAATATCAATTAACTTACGAAACTTGTAAACCTTTAAGAGATGAAAACTACGAGATTGCAACTTCGCATCAAGAAATAACTTCGTTAAAGCGTAAGATTGCCGCGCTCGGCGCGATTAACCCCAACGCTATTGAAGAGTATAACGACCTTAACGAAGCGTATAACGAACTCGTTTCTCAGCGTGATGATCTTTATAAAGCGCAAGACGATTTACAAAAGGTTATCGACGACTTGACTAAGGAAATGACCTTAACTTTCAATGAAGGTTTCAAAACGATTAGAAGTAACTTTACCAAGATTTTCAAGGAACTTTTCGGCGGTGGTACTGCTGACCTTATCGTAGAAGAAAGCACGACTGGTGATCCGCTTGACGCGGGCATTGAAATCGTTGCCGAACCCCCGGGAAAAAAACTTCAAAAGATATCGCTTTTATCAGGTGGTGAAATGTCGCTTACGGCAATCGCGATATTATTTGCAATATTAAGGCTTCGCCCAATGCCGTTCTGCGTGCTTGACGAAATTGAAGCGGCGCTTGACGACGCGAACGTAGCAAGGTTTGCAAAATACCTTAAAAACTTCTCTAAGGAAACTCAATTTATCTGCATTACTCACAAAAAAGTTACTATGGAAAACGCTGACGGTTTATTTGGTGTTACGATGCCTGAAAAGGGTGTTTCGAGTATCGTTTCCGTTAAACTTAAAGACGCTATCGATATGGAAGGAATTAAAAGCTAATGGGTATATTTTCTAAACTTGCAAGTTCACTTAAAAAAACTAAGGATAAAATTGCCGATACTTTTTCAAGAGTTTTTTCCATTGATAGAATAGGTGAAGAGTTTTACGACGAACTCTTAGACGCGCTCATTTCTTCCGATTTATCCGTAAGTTTTGCAATGGATATCGTTGACGAACTTAGAGATAATATGATAGAAGGTAGCGTAAAAGATAAAGATTTAGTCGTTAAAACTTTGAAGGAAACTTTGGTATCTAAGTGTAGTGAAGTGGAAGAGTTTTCAGTTGAATATCCAACCGTTATAATGATGGTTGGCGTCAACGGCGTTGGCAAAACGACTACGATAGGAAAACTAGCTAACTACTTTAAAGAAAATGGAAAATCCGTTACACTTTGCGCAGCGGATACCTTCCGTGCCGCCGCAAGCGACCAACTTACCGAGTGGGCAAATAGAAGTGACGTTAGAATAGTTAAGCACTCTGAGGGTGCAGATCCGTCTGCGGTTGTGTTTGACGCTATATCTTCTGCAAAGGCAAAGGGGACTGACGTTTTAATCGTTGATACCGCTGGTAGACTTCACGTTAAGGCAAACTTAATGGAAGAACTCAAAAAAATGAGTAGGGTTATCGAGAGAGAATATCCCACCGCTCAGTTTTTAAAACTTATAGTTTTAGATGCGACGACAGGTCAAAACGCATCCAGTCAAGTTGAAACGTTTGACGATGCTATCGGGCTTGACGGCATAGTCCTTACTAAACTCGACGGTACTGCAAAAGGCGGTTTCGTTTTATCTATGCTCGCTGAAAAGGGCGTGCCAGTTGCGTACGTTGGCGTTGGCGAAAAGATAGGCGATATTGAAGAGTTTAACTTAGAAGAATTCGTTGAAGAATTATTTTAATAAAATTTGAGGTGTCAAGTAAAAATGCTTGACACCTTTTATTTTTTGTTGTATAATGTCTTAGTAATTATGGATATTTACGATTTTTCCGAACTTTTCTCTATATATAAAAGTCTTTTGACGGATAAGCAGGCGGACGTTTTTTCGCTTTACGTAGAGTGTGATTTATCCTTAGGCGAGATTTCCGAGATAAAGAGCATATCCCGTCAAGGCGTTAGCGACACTATAAATAAGACTAAGGAAATACTTCTTAGTTACGAAGAAAAGTTAGGGTTACTAAGCAAAAAACGCCAACTTGTAAAACTTAAAAGTAGAGTTAGCGAAGAGATAAAAGAAGAAATCAATCTTATTATCGGGGAATAAAATGGCAAACCTTTTTAGCGGTTTGAGTGAAAAACTCAATCACGTTTTTACAAAACTTACCAAACGCGGTACGCTTACTGAACTTGAAATCAAGCAGGCAATGCGTGAGATAAGAATAGCCCTTTTAGAAGCGGACGTTAACTTGATCGTTGCAAAAGATTTTGTAAATAAGGTAAGTGAAAAGGCGCTTGGGCAAGCAGTTTTAAAGAGTTTAAGTCCCACTCAGCAAGTTATTAAAATCGTTTCGGACGAACTTACTGAACTTATGGGTAGCACGAACAGTAAACTCTTAGTTTCAAGTGAACTGCCAACCGTAATTATGATGTGCGGTTTACAAGGTGCGGGTAAAACCACGCTTTCTGGTAAACTTGCGCTTCACCTTAAAAAATCTGGCAAAAAACCCTTGCTTTGCGCGTGTGATATCTATCGCCCCGCAGCGATAAACCAACTTAAAGTAGTAGGTTCTCAAGCGGGTGTTGAAGTTTATGAAGAAGGCGTTAAAAAGCCTGTAAACATCGCACAAAACGCGATTAAGTACGCTAGGCAATACGGTTATGATACCGTAATAATCGATACTGCTGGTAGGCTTCATATCGACGAAGAGTTGATGCAAGAACTCATTGAAATTTCAAACGCGGTAAAGCCGACCGAAATTTTATTAACAGTTGACTCGATGACTGGTCAAGATGCGGTCAACGTTGCAAAATCGTTCAATGAAAAACTTGAAATTACCGGTTGCGTGTTAACTAAACTCGACGGTGACACTCGCGGTGGCGCGTGCTTATCCGTTAAAGCGGTTACCGGCAAACCCATTAAATTTTCAAGCGTTGGTGAAAAACTTCAAGATTTAGAGCCGTTCTATCCCGACCGTATGGCAAAGCGAATCTTAGGCATGGGTGACGTTATGTCGCTTATCGAAAAGGCGCAAGAAGCGATAACGGAAGAAGACGCTAAGAAACTTGAAAAAAAGATGAAGGAAAATTCCTTTACCTTAGAAGATTTCTTAGAACAGTTTGAAATGGTAAAGAAAATGGGTGGCGTAGGCGATATAATGAATATGCTACCGGGTATGAATAAGTTAAAGGGCGTAAAGGTTGGCGACGTTGACGAAAGTAAGATGGAACGCAACAAAGCAATCATTTGTTCTATGACTAAAAAAGAGCGTAGAGATCCGTCCATTTTAAACTATTCAAGGAAAAACAGAATTGCTTCTGGTAGTGGAACGACCGTTCAAGAGATAAACCAACTTATTAAGCAATTCGACCAAACCAAACAACTTATGAAGCAGTTTAAAAACGGAAAGAAAAGGCTTCCTTTTATGTAAGTAACGACGCAAAATTTGCGTAAAAATAACAAAAAATTAAAATATTTATTTTAACGGAGGAAAATAATTATGGCAGTAAAAATGAGATTAACAAGACTTGGCGATAAAGGTAACGCTTTATACAGAATAGTCGTAGTTGATTCAAGAGTAGCAAGAGACGGTAAGTACATTGAAAAGATTGGTCACTACAATCCTAACACCGATCCTGCAGAAGTAGTAGTAGACGTTGAAAAGGCTAAAAAATGGATTGCTAACGGTGTTCAACCCACAGAAACGGTTAAGAACATTCTCGTTAAAGCAGGCGTTATTGAAAAGTCTGAAAAACTCTCTCCTTCTAAGACTAATCCTAAGAAGAAAAAGAAGTAATTTAAGGGGTAAGACATGCTCGAACTCGTTAAATATATAGTAGAGAGATTTGCCGAGAAAAAGGACGAAATCGACTATATCGTGGCTGAAGACGGTAACTTAGTAAGTATCACCGTAGTTTTAGACGAAAGCGATATGGGTAAGGTTATCGGCCGTCAAGGCAAACTTGCAAAGGCGCTTAGAACTATCGTTCGTTCAGCAAGCGCAAAGGAAAACAAAAAATACAACGTTGAAATAAAGGCAAAAGGAGAAATTTAATAAAATTTCTCCTCTTTATTTAGTTTTAAGTATGGAAAAAATCATTTGTTTTACGGTTGTTAAACCACAAGGGATAAAGGGCGAACTCAAAGCAAAAATCCTTGCCGACGGGTTTGACAGCGTTAAATCTATCAAAAAACTTTACGACAATAGCGGAAAAGAGTATTCAGTTACAAAAATTCGCGACGCCTTTGGTGGATTTGCGTTTTTAACTCTTTCTACCGTTTCTACGAGAAACGACGCGGAACTTTTCCGTGGCGTTGATTTTTACGTTCAAAAAACTGATATTTCAAGAGCGAAAGGCGAGTATTTCATTGCAGATATTATCGGTATGGACGTAATAGTTGACGGAAATTTTGAAGGAAAGGTAACGGACGTAATAAACGCAAACGTAGATATGTTTGAAGTAGAAAATAAGGGTAAAAAATGGTATTTTCCACACCTTAATTCACTAAATATTGAGTTTGATTTCAATATTAAGAAAATGTTTATCGAAAAAGGTAAGCTCGACGGGGTAAGGTTTGATGAAAATTGATATTTTAACGCTTTTTCCCGAGATGTTTGCGCCACTTTACGAAAGTATTATAGGTAGAGCGCAAAAGGCTGGAAAAGTTGAAATAAATATTCACGATATAAGGGAATATTCTAAAAACAAGCACAAAAAGTGTGATGATTATCCCTTTGGCGGTGGCGCAGGAATGGTTATGATGCCACAGCCCGTTTTCGATGCGATAAATTCGATAGATCCCGACCACAAAGCGCTTAGAATTTACACTTCGCCACGCGGAAAAACCTTAAAACAATCGGTAGTTAAAGAACTTGCAACCGCTCAAAATTTGCTTATCTTATGCGGTCATTACGAGGGGCTTGACGAAAGAATTATTGACCTTTGTATAGACCAAGAAATCTCCATAGGAGATTTCGTATTGACTGGCGGGGAACTTCCTGCAATGGTAATGGTGGATAGCGTTTGCCGTTACGTTGACGGTGTTATCGCAAGCGAATCGCTTGCTGAAGAGAGTTTTTCCGACGGACTGTTAGAGTATCCGCAGTTCACTCGTCCTCAAGAGTTTGAAGGTTTAAAAGTTCCAGACGTATTAGTTAGCGGTAATCACGCAGAAGTTGATAAATGGCGAAGAGAAAAATCACTCGAACTCACAAAAAAATACAGACCTGATTTATTAGATAAATAGTTATGCATTTACAATGGTTTCCCGGTCATATGACCAAAGCACTTAGAATGATGGAGGAAGAAGTTAAACTTTGCGACGGTATCGTTATGGTACTTGACGCAAGGTGTCCTTTTGCTTGCCTTAATAAAAAACTATCGGGTGTTTTTGGGAATAAACCAGTAGTTTACGCGCTCAATAAAAGCGATTTAGTTGACGCAAAAGACTTAAAAACTGCAACGGAAGAATTTGTAAAGGACGGAAAAACGGTAGTTTCCGTAGTTGGAACTGACGAAAAGAGCGCAGTAAAACTATATACGGCTATCGTAACCGCGCTGAAAGAAGTTAAAGAAAGATATAAAAACAAGGGCGTTAACAAGCCTTTAAGGGTAATGGTTGCAGGTATTCCAAACACGGGAAAATCTACGCTTATCAACCTTCTTTGCGGAAATAAGCGCGCAAAGACTGGGGATAAGGCAGGCGTTACTAAGAATAAGCAATGGGTTAGGATAAAAGACTTAGAACTTTTAGACACGCCCGGAACTACGCCACCGTCGTTTGAAAATCAAACTTACGCTGAGTATTTAGCGTTTATAGGCTCGATTAACGACGATATCGTTGATTTTGTTGAACTTTCGGTAGATTTAATCAAATATTTAATAGAAAACTACAAAGGCGTTTTAAATACCGTTTACAAAGTAAACGAAGACGGTGAGCCTTACGAGATATTCACTCAAATAGCAAGTCGCCGTGGCGCACTTAAAAAGGGTGGAGAAATTGACGAAGAAAGAGCGTCAAACTTAATAATTTCCGATTTAAGAAAAGGAAAACTTGGAAAGGTTTATTTTGGCTCTGTCAGTCACAAATCGTGCCATAGCCTTTAATTTAAAGAAAATGAAAATTTACGTTCCAAAACTCGATTATGAAAACAAGCACCAAAGTTTAGGTGCTAAATATATTGCAGGGGTTGACGAAGTGGGTAGAGGCCCGCTGGCAGGTCCAGTCGTTTGTGCTTCGGTAATAATGGATTTAAGTGATATTATCGAAGGGATTGACGATAGTAAAAAAGTTTCCGCTAAAAAAAGAGAAAAACTGTTCGACCTTATTAAAGAAAAGGCGATTTCTTATTCAATAGCCGAGATTTCCCCTGAAGAAATTGACGAGATAAACATCTTAAACGCCACTAAAAAGTGTATGAAAACGGCGATTGAAGGTTTGTCCGTTAAGCCGGACGTCGTTTTAGTCGACGCCGTAAACCTTGATTTATCCGTTCCAAGTGAATCGATAATAAAGGGCGATTTAAATAGTTACACGATAGGCGCGGCGTCCATACTTGCCAAAGTTTATCGTGATAGGCTTATGGAAAATTATGCAAAAGAGTTCCCAGATTACGGTTTTGAACGAAACGCAGGTTACGGAACGAAAGAGCATATCGATAAAATTAAGGAGATAGGGCCTTGCAAGATTCATCGAAGAACCTTTATAAAAAACTTTTGGGGTTAAAAGGCGAGAAAATAGCCGAAAAAGCCTTAAAAAGCCAAGGTTATAAGATAATTCAAACTAATTACGTTACGCCGTTTGGCGAGGCGGATATCGTTTGTTTTAAGGGCGGTGTTACCGCGTTTGCGGAAGTTAAAACTCGCACGTCTAACAAGTTTGGAACGCCTGCACAAGCGGTTGACTTTAAAAAACAAAAAAAGTATAGAGATATTGCTACTTATTATTTAAAATCGAAAGGATTAGAAGATACTGAACTATCGTTTATCGTAGTTGAAGTAATAGGTGATGAAGTCAATATCATAACGGATGCATTTTAATGAAGATTACCGTTTCAGCGCCGTCAGGGCTTGAGGGCGTGGTTAAAAGAGAACTATATAAACTCACGGAAAAAGATAGCCAAGCGATAAACGGTAGGCTCACAATCGATGGGGATATTTACACGGTTGCAAAGTTAAACCTTTATATGCGAACGGCTAGTAGAGTGTATATAACGATAGGTTCGTTTAAGGCTGAAACGTTTGACGAACTCTTTGACGAGATTTTAAAATTGCCATTTGAAAACTATTTAGAAAAAGTTTCAAAAATTTCGGTATATTCGAATATTTTCGAGAGTAAACTCAATTCTATTCAAGCCGTTTCTTCGGTTTGTAAAAAGGCGATTTGCAAGCGACTTGAAAGCGTTTATAAAACGAAACTTACTGAAACTGGCTTTAATCACAAGATAGAAATTTCAATTAGGCACGACTTCGTTACGGTCAACCTAAACACGTCCGGCGAACCGCTTCACAAAAGGGGTTATAGAACTTCGGTTGGCGACGCGCCTATTAAAGAAAACGTCGCTTCGTGTATGCTTGATTTGTCGGTTTGGAACAAATCTAAAACCTTAGTTGATACGTTCTGCGGTAGTGGAACTATACTAATTGAAGCGGGCTTAATCGTTAAGAATATTCCCGCTGGGCTTAAACGCGATTTCGACTTTTTGCACTTTGAAAAGTTTGATACGTCATTTTATTCTCAAATGGTTGAAGAGGCAAAGCAAAAAATCGTTACGCCAAGTAGAGTTACGCTTTACGGCTTTGATATTGAAGACAGTCAAATTAAGCTTGCTAGGGCGCACGCTAAAAAGGCAGGGGTTGCGGACGTAATTTTATTTGAAACAAAGGATATGCGCGAATTTACCTCTAGCGAAAGTTACGGAGTGATAGTAACGAACCCACCTTACGGCGAGAGAATAGCCGATAGAAATAGCGTTATAAGGCTGTATCGCGACTATGGAAGAGTATTTAAGTCACTTGACAACTGGTCTGCGTTCACTATAACGCCGGTTAGTGATTTCGAGCGTTTGTTTGGTAAAAAGGCGGATAAAAAGCGCAAAATTTACAACGGAAAGTTGGAATGCACTTATTATTCGATGCTTGGAGCAAAACCGCCGAAAAAAAATTGAAAAACGGCTTAAAATTGCTTGCAATAATATAAAAACTATGCTAAAATATGAAAAGACTTCGGGTGGTCCTCTTAAAATAGTAATGAACACCGCGTAATTATGGAGGTAAAAGTCATGACAATAATTGAACAAATCAATAACGAAAACATTAAAAAAGAAGTTCCTTCCTTTAACGTTGGTGATACTGTTAGGGTATCGGTTAAGGTAGTTGAAGGTACTAGAGAAAGAATTCAAGCGTACGAAGGCGTAGTTATCGCTAAGCGCGGTGGCTCTATCAGCGAAACCTTTACCGTAAGAAGAATTAGCTTCGGTGTAGGCGTTGAAAGAACATTCCCCCTTCATTCGCCAAAGATTACCGATATCAAGGTTGTTAAGAAAGGTGCTGTTAGACGCGCTAAACTTTATTATCTTAGAAACCTTACCGGTAAAGCAGCAAAAGTTAAAGAAGTTATTCGTTAATTTAAAGCGCGTCGATACGACGCGCTTTTTGTTTTTAGTTAATTATGAAAGTTTATAATTCAATTTTAGAACTCGTTGGAAATACACCGCTTGTAAAACTCAACCGCTTAGAAAAGACGCTCGGCTTAAAGGCCAACCTTTACGCTAAGGTTGAAAGTTTTAACCCTGCAGGTAGCATTAAAGATAGAGTTGCAAAAAATATAATAGAAGACGCGGAAGCAAAAGGCTTGTTAAAGCCCGGTGCAACGGTTATCGAGCCAACTAGTGGCAATACCGGTATAGGTTTGGCACTCGTTTGCCTTTTAAAAGGCTATAAAGTTATTTTAACTATGCCTGAAAATATGAGTGTTGAACGCCAAAAACTTTTAAGGGCTTACGGCGCGGAAATAGTTTTAACCGATAAATCTCTCGGCATGCAAGGTGCGATAGATAGGGCGGAAGAACTTAAAAAAAGCATCGAAAACTCCTTTATTGCAGGTCAGTTTGAAAACCAAGCAAACCCAGAAACTCACTATAAAACCACCGCAGTTGAAATTTACTACGCGCTAGGTGGTAAAGTTGACTTATTAGTTGCAGGCGTTGGTACTGGAGGAACTTTATCTGGGATAGGTAAGTACTTAAAAGAGAGAAATAACGGCGTTTTTATCGTTGCGGTAGAGCCGAGTTCAAGCGCGGTGTTATCGGGCGAAAATAAGGGTGCTCACGGTCTTCAAGGCATAGGTGCAGGATTTATTCCTAAAACGCTTGATACGTCAATTTACAACAAAGTTGTAAAAGTGACGGAAGAAAGCGCTTATTACTACGCTAATTTGCTCGCTAAAACTGAAGGTATATTAACGGGCATTTCATCGGGCGCTGCGCTTTGTTCGGCGGTGGACGTTATAAACGGTGGAGATTTTGACGGAAAGAACGTCGTAGTTATTCTTCCCGACGGTGGCGAAAAATATTTATCCACTGATTTATATAAGTAAGGAGCGTAAATTTTATGAAACTTTGTACGACTACGGGCGATTTTTCTTTACATACAAAAGATGATTTTGAAAAAGTATTAGAAATATCGCGTGCTGGGTTTAAATACGTTGATTTTAGCATGTACGGTAACGAAGTAAGCGCGTATATGGGTGACGGTTGGCGTGAAACTATAAAAAAATTAAAAGATTACGCTGAAAGTTTAGGTTTAAAATTCGTTCAAGCGCATTCGCCAGCATTTGAAACTTTAGAAACCTTAGACCCTAACGAAAACTGGCAAGAAAAGTTTGAGCAAACTGTTCGTTCAATTGAAATTTGTAAAGAGTTAGATATTCCTTATACGGTTATTCACGCAAGTGTAAAGCGCAATTCTTCTAAAGAAGAAACGTTAGAACTCAACAAAAAATTCTACGATTTATTGTTGCCAACTATGGAAAAAACCGGCGTTATGGTACTCGTTGAAAACGTTGGGGTAAACGACAATAACGGTAGGTACTATTTAAACTCTGGCAAACGTCTTGCAGAATTTATTGATTACTACGACCATCCGCTATTAAAAGCGTGTTACGACTTTGGGCACGGCAACGTCTTTAAAAATAATTACGAAGACGTAATGAGTTTAGGGGATAAGTTAAAGGCAATTCACTATAACGATAACGACGGCGCTCGCGATATGCACACGATACCGTTTTTGCAAACTTTAGATAACGACTCTTCGATAAAAGCGTTAATTGACGTTAACTATAAAGGTTATTTCACTTTCGAGAGTAATGGATTAATTCAATTAAACGTTAAAAAATTTGATAACGCTAAGCGTTTAGGTAACCTTTCGATAGACGTGGTTAGAGCGTATGAAAAGGCGTTATATCAAACCGGTAAATATTTACTTTCCGCTTATAACGTATTTGAAGAATAAAAAAATCTCACCGAACAGTCGGTGAGATTTTCTTTTACTTAAAAAGTAAATTGTCTTTAAACGTTTTCGTTCTTGAAAAGGGGATAAGGAACAAAAGAGCAACTATCATATCGGGAACGATGTATGCTAAGTTGTAGCAAAGCGAGTAGATAAACGAGTTGCCTGCTGGGAAACCTTCAGCGATAATGCCGTTTTTGAAGTAAATCATACCAGAGATTAAGTGCATCGTAAACCTAAGCAAGAAAAATAGCGTAGTTCCGAGCGTTAAGTTTAAAGTCTTATTCTTGATAACTTTTTTGAATACGCCCGCAAAACAAACGACGGAGAAAGCAAATATATAATCAAGAAAGAAAGTAAACGGTGTTAGTATCCACGGCGAAGTGATAAATTGAAGCAAACTGTTTGCAAAACCTGCGATAAGTCCGTAATAAATGCCGTAGTGATACGCTACGAGTATTACGGGAACTAAACTAAAAAACGTTACGCTTCCGCCGTAAGGTAGTTCGATTTTCAAAAAGGATAGAGTAGTCGTAAGCGCTACCGCTAGTGCGACAACGGTTATCTTTTTCGTGTCGAACGACGA
>JAZSOI010000056.1:0-7730 GCA_045536835.1 Christensenellaceae bacterium | reverse complement strand
AACGTATCTTGCCATAACGCCGTTAAATACCACGAGTTTGTTAAGTACGGTTACCGTTTGAGTTAATTCTTCAACTTGAATTTTTGCCATTTCAGCCGTGTTTTGCGCGATAAAAGTATAACCTTCAAAGTAGGTGAGCGCACCTTCATCAATAAAATAATTAGGCGTGCCTGTTATAACGCTATCGTCGTTAGAACTTGAAACGGTGGTTAAACTTGTAAGGTTTATTGCGTTAGAGCCACCGCTCGTAAACTCAAAAGAAAAGTCTGCGTTTTTAAGTCTATCCATAGAGTAAACGTACGCTTCGTCAACGTTGGAGTCTCCGCCACCGCTGTCGCCACTACCACCGCCACCGCCTGAACACGCAACGCTAAACAGCATTGAAAGTGAAAGGGTTGAAACGGTTAGAAATCTTAAAAATTTCTTCATAATAATCTCCTTAAAAAATATGCTCGGCTAGAAGTAAATTAAATTAAAATCACTTCATTTAAGCCGAGCATTTTAGTTTAAATAATCACCTTATAGGCTTATTTCATAGCCTTTTCAATAGCAACTGCAACTGCAACGGTTGCGCCTACCATCGGGTTGTTACCCATACCGATAAGGCCCATCATTTCAACGTGAGCAGGAACTGAAGAAGAACCTGCAAATTGAGCGTCACCGTGCATTCTACCCATAGTGTCAGTCATACCGTAAGAAGCAGGACCTGCAGCCATGTTATCTGGGTGAAGTGTTCTACCAGTACCACCGCCAGATGCAACTGAGAAGTAAGACTTGCCGTTTTCGTTACACCACTTTTTGTAAGTACCAGCAACGGGGTGTTGGAAACGAGTGGGGTTAGTAGAGTTACCAGTAATAGAAACGGAAACGTTTTCAAGTTTCATAATAGCAACGCCTTCGGGAACGTTGTCAGCACCGTAGCACTTAACTTTCGCACGAGGACCGTCACTATACGGTTTTTCGTAAACAACCTTTACGGTTTCGCTATACGGATCAAATTCAGTTTCAACGTAAGTAAAGCCGTTGATTCTAGAAATAATCATAGCAGCGTCTTTACCAAGACCGTTAAGGATAACTCTTAAATCTTTAGAACGAACGGTGTTTGCGTTGAGCGCGATTTTGATAGCGCCTTCAGCAGCAGCGAACGATTCGTGACCTGCTAAGAAACAGAAACAATCGGTAGCGTCGTCTAAGAGCATTGCGCCGAGATTGCCGTGGCCGAGACCAACTTGACGGTTGTCAGCAACAGAACCGGGGATACAGAAAGATTGTAAACCGATACCGATAGCCTTAGCCGCTTCGCTTGCTTTTTTGCAACCTTTCTTGATAGCGATTGCAGCGCCAACGGTGTAAGCCCAAACTGCGTTTTCAAAGCAGATGGGTTGAGTAGATCTAACGATTTCGTCACAGTCTACGCCTTTTGCAAGGCAAATTTCTTTACATTCTTCAATGGAGTTAATGCCGTATTCTTTTAAAACTGCGTTGATTTTGTCAACACGTCTTGAATAACCTTCAAATAATGCCATAATCGGTTTCCTCCTTATTCTTTACGTGGGTCAATGTACTTATAAGCATTTTCAAATCTGCCGTAAGTGCCCATTGCTTTCTTATACGCTTCGTTGGGTTCGATGCCTTTCTTAATAAAGTCAGTCATCTTGCCAAGAGAAACGAATTCGTAACCGATAACTTGCATGTCTTCGTCAAGAGCCATGCGAGTAACGTAACCTTCAGCCATTTCAAGATATCTAGTACCCTTTTGTGCAGTACCGTACATAGTACCAACTTGAGAGCGTAAACCTTTACCTAAGTCTTCTAAGCCTGCGCCTACTACTAAACCGTCGTCAGAGTACGCAGATTGAGTTCTACCGTAAACGATTTGTAAGAAAAGTTCTCTCATTGCGGTGTTGATAGCGTCACAAACAAGGTCTGTGTTGAGTGCTTCTAAAATGGTTTTGCCGGGGAGAATTTCGGACGCCATTGCCGCCGAGTGAGTCATACCCGAACAACCGATAGTTTCAACGAGCGCTTCTTGAATAACGCCTTCTTTAACGTTGAGTGAGAGTTTGCACGCGCCTTGTTGGGGAGCGCACCAGCCGATGCCGTGAGTAAAGCCAGAAATATCCTTGATTTCTTTAGCCTGAACCCATTTGCCTTCTTCGGGAATGGGAGCAGGACCGTGCTTAGGACCTTTCGCAACGCAAAGCATCTGTTCTACTTCGTGTGAATATTGCATAAATGTTCCTCCAAAAGTTTAATTGTTTTCAAAGTTACAATTAGTATACCAAAACGAAAATTTTTTTGCAATTATTTTTTTACAATAATTTATATATTTATTAAAGTTGACAATATTTTTATAAAATGTTAAACTCTATGGGTACTAAAAGTTATCTTTGGAGAAGACTATGAAAATTTACGAAGAACTTATTGAGCGCGGTCTTATCGCTCAAGTTACTGACGAAAATGAAATTAGAGAACTTATAAACAACGGCAAGGCAACCTTTTATATAGGTTTCGACCCGACGGCTGACAGTTTGCACGTTGGTCACTTTATGGCGCTTTGTTTGATGAGAAGGCTTCAACTTGCAGGCAATCGCCCCGTGGTGCTTATCGGTGGCGGTACGGCAATGATTGGCGACCCGTCTGGCAGAACGGATATGCGTTCTATGATGACTAAGGAAACTATTAATCACAACGTTGAATGCTTTAAAAAGCAAATGACTCGCTTTATCAACTTTGAAGGCGAAAACGGTGCAATCGTGGTTAATAACGCCGACTGGCTTTTAGGGCTTAATTACGTTGACGTTTTGCGTGACGTTGGCGCTTGTTTCTCAGTTAACAATATGCTTAGAGCAGAGTGCTATAAGCAACGTATGGAAAAGGGTCTTTCCTTCCTTGAATTTAACTATATGATAATGCAGTCTTACGACTTCTATCACTTATATAAAACTCTCGGTTGCAACATGCAATTCGGCGGTGACGATCAATGGTCGAATATGCTTGGCGGAACGGAACTTATCCGTAAAAAACTCGGTAAAGACGCGTACGCCATGACCATTACCTTGCTTATGAACTCCGAGGGCAAGAAGATGGGTAAAACCGCAAAGGGTGCGGTTTGGCTTGATCGTAATAAAACCACTCCGTTCGAGTTCTATCAATACTGGAGAAACGTTTCCGATAGCGACGTGTTAAAGTGCATTAAAATGCTTACTTTCCTTCCTATTGAAGAAATCAAGGCTATGGAATCTTGGGAAGGCGCTGAACTTAACCGCGCTAAAGAAATCTTAGCGTTTGAACTTACTAAACTCGTTCACGGCGAAGAAGACGCGGTTGCATCTGAAAAGCAAACCAAGGCTGCGTTTGGTGGCGGTAGTGAAGAAGATATGCCGATAAAAGAAGTCGATAAGGCGGTTTTAACGGTTATGGACGTTATGGTTGCAACCGGTCTTACCAAGTCGAAAGGCGAGGCAAGGCGCTTGATTGAGCAGGGTGGCGTTTCTATCGGCGATAAGAAACTTACCGCTAACGATTTTGATCTTACCGAAGAATTAAAGGCGCAAGGCGAATTTATTTTACACAAGGGTAAAAAGGTTCATTACAAAATTATATTAAAATAATATGAAAGGTTTTTTAACTATAAAAAAAGACGTACAAAACGAGACCGTAATTGAAAGGTCTCGTTTTATATGCACGCTAAAACGAGTTGATGGAGAAGACGATGCGAAAGAGTTCGTTTCGCAGATAAAATCAAAGTATCCGGACGCTAATCATAATTGTTACGCGTATATTGCCGACGAAGGTGCTTTTTACGTCAAGTTTAGTGATGACGGCGAGCCACAGGGTACGGCAGGTCTTCCTATGCTTGAAACGTTAAAGGCGATGGGACTTAAAAAGGTGGCGGCGGTCGTAACGAGATATTTCGGTGGGATAAAACTTGGAACGGGTGGGCTTGCAAGAGCGTATTCGGATGGGGTTAAACAAGCCGTTTTGAAATCGGGAATTTCCGAGTGTTTATATTCGGTAACGCTTAAAACAGAAGTGTCATACTCGCTATATCCTAAAATTTTAAAAATTTTAGAGAGAGAAAAGACTATAAAGGACGGGGAAGATTACACTGGTGACGGCGTTGCCGTTACCTTTACCGTTCCATTTGATAGAAAGGAAGATTTAGCCGTTGAAATTAGAGATTTATCGGCGGGAAAATCTTTATTAGAAGAAGTTAAAACTGGGTACGTAGAGTATTAAAATGAAGACGATAACCGAACTTAAAACTCAAGTAAAAAACAAAAAGCGAGTGAGCGTTTACCTTGACGGAACGTATTACTGCGGGCTTGATATTACGACCGTTTTAAAAAATAGATTAAAAGCAGGGATGGAAATTGACGAGAATACGCTTATTGAAATTCAAAAGGAATCTGAACTTCAAGCGTGTTTCGATAGCGCTTTAACGTATATATCGGGTTCTGTAAAAACCGAGAGAGAAGTGTACTCTCGCTTAGTGAAAAAAGGCTATCTTCCCGAGATTTGTGACTTAGCTATTAAAAAGGTAAAATCGTATGGTTATCTAGACGATAGCGACTATGCTAAACGGTTCGTTTCAACCTATTCAAAAACTAAGGGAAAACGCCTTATAGGTTTACAATTAAAGCAAAAAGGCGTTTCCGATGAAGATGCGTCAAAGGCTATTTTAGAGATAGAAAACCAAGGCGAAACGGCAAGGGCAATTGCAGAAAAATACCTAAAAAACAAGCAGGTTGACAAGGGTGTTTTGCAAAAGTGTTACAGGTATCTTTTAAGTAAGGGTTTCGACTATGACGACGCGAAATACGCAATATCGTTTTTCGATGAAAAACTTTAAAAAACAATAAAAACGGGCGCTCAAACGAGCGCCTTTTTCTTTATCAACTATAGATGAATTCGCTTGACATTATTATATTTATAATATATAATGTGTGCGTAATATTTTTTTATATTAACAATTTTTGAGGTACAATATGGCAAAATTTAAGAAGAATTTTATCAAAATATTGTTAACAACGTGTTGTGTTGCGATGGCTTTCGTCGTTGCATACTTCCCCGTGTCAAGCGCGAAGGCGGACGTTGCTCCCGAGTTTTTACTCGTTCAAGGGGCAAGTTTAAGAATGCCTACTGAGGTTGACGAAATCGTAAACGGAGAAGAAATGCGTTACAAAGGTCTTCGTTTTACTACGCGCGTGAACGACGCGTGGTTTAGCGCGCACGATAGTAGCGACTACGAGTTTGGTACTTTGGTGTATCCGTCTAAAAACGGCTCCGTAGACGCAAGCTTGAGTTTGGACGAGAATAAAGACGCTCTCGACGCTATAAAGTTTTTAGCGAGTGAAGACAAGATTAGTTCGCAAGGCTATTATACCGCTTCTATCGTTTACGACTATCAAACGGTTAAGAGGCTTGCTATTTCCGCCGATATGGTAGAAGAGAATGATCCGTTGCTCGAAGAAAAGGTGCAAATTATCCTCAACAAGTTGTATCTTTTAGACTTAACGGCTGTTTCTTACGTAGTTACCGACAGCGGTGTTATCTACACGAATTCATACTCGACTTCAATGACGAAGGTTGCGATAAGATTATATCAAGATCCTTCGTGGGTTTCGGTTGCGTCTGAATACGTAAACGAAGTGGTTTATGACGACGCGTACGTTTCCGATGAAGACAACTTGCTCGTTTTAAAATCGAGTGGTTACGACGGAAATGCCGTTAGTGAAATTATCAACGTAAACGACAGCGTTAACTTTACGGTTGTTAACGGCTCGATTGCGTTTGATGAAAGTTTTATCAGTGAAAATTTAGGTAAATACGTTGAACTCTATCTCGTTGATAACGATAACAACGTATCTATTTTAAACGTTCTTTTCGTAAATAAAGCGTTAAAGACGGCTGAGGACGTTGAAGAAGCGTTCGACTACGGCGACCAAGTACTTGGCGATATTTTTGAAAGAAACGATAATTCTTACGTTTTAGCCGGCGATATCGATATGACTGGCGTTACCATAAACAACAGAATGATGGCTGCTGGTACAATTGCTGATAATTACGTGAGTGACGGTAATGGTGGTTACGTTTTAGATAGGACCACTAAGACTGCGTCTGACGTAGGCTTTGGTGGTATCTTTGACGGTATGGGTTACTCTATTTCTAACGTAACCGTTGAAATGCCTAACGCAGCAAGTCAAATTAAAATTACTGACTCTACAGGTAAATCTGCTAGTAAAAACGTTCAAGCGATGGGTTTCTTCTCAAACGTTTTAGCAGGTGCGGAAATTAGAAACGTAGCGTTTATCAACGTTTTAGGAACTGGTAAAGTAAGCAACTCGTTCGGTTTAACCGGTCTTATGGGTAAAGGTTGTGCTGGTACTATTGAAAACGTTTACTTTGGCTTTAAGGCTGATAACGTTATCGCTCGTGGACCTTTCGGTAACTATGGTTCTAGCGCACTCGTTAAAAACGTAGTCGTTGATTACCCGATGACTGATTATACTATTGAATCTCACCTTGAATCTGCAATTAAGGCTGACGGTGTTAAGTATTACGATACTTACGCTTACGGTTACGGTGCGTTCGGTAGTACTAACAGTAAACTTGATTTGAGTGCTACTTATGAAAACGTATACATAGTATCTCCGATGCCAGTTAACCTTTATAAGAGCGCAGGTTCTGGTTACGCAGGTATTACTAACGTAACTTACGCTGAAAACGAAACCGAACTTAAAGTTCTTACTTATAACTACACTGTAAAAGTTGACGGTGTTAACACTCCCAAAACTCTTACTTATCAACTTGGCACTACTATTGCTGACGCTATCGCAGCTGAAACCGAAACTGGTGACGCTCATACCTTCCAAGTTTCAGGCGTTCGCCGTTACGACGATTTTGCTGGTTTACTTGCTGACGCTGAGTACGTAAAAACGCTTACTGACACCGGCTTATTTAAGATTTCTAACGGTCAACTTTTATGGCACAGCCAAAACTTTGACGTTGCCGTTGAAGAAACTATTGACTACGATGCAAGTTCTGGTGAACTCTTCACCACGGCGTTGCAAGGCGAAAAAATCGTCAGCGTTACCGTTGACGGTCAAGAACTCACCGTTGCAAACGGCGGTCTTATCGTTTACGATGACGGAACTTACACCATAAGAGCAAAGACATCGGCTAGCGATACTAACGTCGGCGTTAATTATAGAAACAACTTAACGACCGCTTCTCAAGTTGTATCGATGGTAGTGGTAACTGAAAGCGGAACGTTCACATTTGACGACGTTAATTACTGGACTATGATAATCAACAGCGCAAGCGAACTTAAAGCCGCTCTTGATTACGATTACTCTGCAACTAACTTAAACAACTTTGGTTTCTATAAACTTGGCAACAATATTGATATTGACACAGCAACTTGGACTGCGATTGATTATAGCGATTTAGCTAAAAAGATTACTAATGACGCTGGAGCTACAGTATCTACTTGGAACGGTATTGCTTGTTATGCAGGTTTTGCTGGTATCTTCGACGGTGCAGGTTATACTATTGACTTTAACAGTAAAGGTGCAGGTTCGTTCGGTATCTTCGGTTCGTTCGGTATTGGTAATATCGGTATTAAACGTCCTACAACCGTTAAAAACCTTGCAATCGTAGAGTATCAAAACAACTGGGCTCCAGTTCTTGCACAATTCACCGTACCTCACGACTACAACAAGGGT